>NZ_NFUX01000001.1:0-233065 GCF_002264385.1 Paenibacillus sp. VTT E-133280 | reverse complement strand
GAAAACAACGATATTCAGCCAAATTTCGATTGATGGTAAGCTCACTATGGGAGCTGGTAATTCGAGTAAGGAGCTTTTTTCTTTGTTTTCCAGTAAGGATATGGAATTCATTCATCTATTCCGGGGGAATGTGCAGGGCATTATGGTCGGCAAAAATACTATTCTGACGGACAATCCCTTTCTTACTAATCGGTATGAGGAGAACAAAAATCCAATCCGGATCATTCCGACGACCACCTTGGATATTCCGCTGGATAGCAATGTGCTCTCGGATGAGGGGAGGACGATTATTGTCACAACCGAGAAAGGGCGGGATGAATATAAAATCAAGCAAATCCGGGAAAGAGGGAAGGAGTGCCTCATCTGCGGTGAGGATAAAGTCGATTTCGTGGAGCTTGAACGTCAGTTGGAAGACAACTTTGGCATTACCAGCTTGATGGTCGAGGGCGGCGGCTTTTTGAACTGGCATATCTTCAATCAAGACATCGTCGATGAAATTATTCTGATGCAGCTCCCGATCATCATAGGCGGTTCCACGAACATTACTTTAGTGGATGGAGACGGGTATCAGCAATTATGCTTCGCGAAAAAGTTCAAGGTTGTAGAAATTCAGCCAAAAGATAATTATACGCTCATGCGCTACAAAAAAGTGATATAACCTCACACAAAGTCATAGACTGCGAATGGCTATGGACGCTGTAAAATCGAGAATATGGGGGTTGTGAACGATTCATGTCAGAGAAAGAGAACTTCTACAAAAGTGTGTATAAAATCGCTGTGCCCGTTACGCTTCAAAGCTTACTGATGGCATTGCTCAATTTGACGGATCAATTGATGGTCGGGCAGCTTGGAGATGTGGCGATTGCCTCGGTGGGGATGTCCACCAAAATATATGGGATCATCGCGGTTGTCTTGGCTGGTTTATCGACGGGTGTATCCATTTATGCAGCCCAGTTTTGGGGGAACAAAGATTCCAAAAGTGTCTCCCAGGTGCTTGGCCTTGGACTGATCGTCGGCTTCGCGTTCTCGTTCTTATTCTCTGCAGCCGTCTTCATCGATTCGCCGCTTTTTCTGAGCATGTTCACGACAGATGCGAATGTAATAGATAATGGGTATATTTTCCTTCAGATCATGTCGATCGGCTTTGTACCTGTCATGCTCACGATGATGTATTCCGCGATTTTGCGTAGTACGGGGCATGCCAAATGGCCGATGTATGTAAGCTTAATTGCTGTTGTTTTGAATATTATACTGAATTACGTACTTATTTTCGGGAACTTCGGTGCTCCAGCGCTTGGTCTGAAGGGCGCGGCTATTGCTACCCTTATTTCCAGGGTGGTAGAATGTTTGTTGATTATTGGTGCCGTGTACCAATATCGTTTACCGGGCGCTGTTGGGCTAAAGAACTTGTTCATCATTCCTAAACCGCTCATCCGCAAGTTTTTTGGAACGACGTATCCGCTGCTGCTGACTGAATTGATCTGGGTATTGGGTGAAACGGCATATGCGATTATCTATAGCCGCATGGGGACGATGGAGATGACGGCGATGACCATTACCTTCCCATTGCAAGGGCTTTGCATCGGCTTATTGTCCGGTCTGGCTAGTGCGGCTGGGGTATTGGTTGGCAACCGTTTGGGTGCGAACGAAACGGACATCGCACTCGATCATGCGAAAAAATTTATTCGTCTTGGCATTATCATCTCTCTAATTGTCGGGGTTATCATTGCGGCAGGCTCGAAGCTGTATGTCTCCGCATTCAATATCTCCGAGGATGCTAAACAGATGAGCGTATATATCGTTATCGTATTCGCTGGATTTCTTTGGGCCAAAGTTTCCAATATGATCATAGCAGGCGGTATTCTAAACAGTGGGGGAGACAGCAAGTTCGTGTTTAGCATGGAATCGACCGCGACATGGCTGATAGGTGTCCCCTCCGGGTTGTTGCTATCATACGTCTGGAAGCAGCCTGTCTACCTTGTATATCTCGTCATATCACTTGAGGAGGTTGTCCGTTTTGGGTTCGGTTACGCCCGGATTTACTCCCGGAAGTGGATGAGGAATTTAGTTAACGATTTGGCTGAAAAAGCGATGTAAGGTCAAAGCACATAAAAGTAAGCACACATCCGGGCTGTGGATCGCTCAAGGCTTCCGTGTATTCCCGCCTAAGGGAAAGTCACGGGAGTCTTTTTGTAACTAATGATATGATTGTCGTATGGGGTGGCTTTGAACGGGCGATAATTAATTAAACGAGTCTAGTCAGAAAGGAACTGCTATGCAAGAGACTTCTAGAAACCATAGATTTAATTATTTTTTTGAAATGATTCTCTACCTCATTTGCGGAGTATCAATTGTTTATTTTGGCCTGAATGGAAATTATGATAAAACATTTCAAGCGGCCCTTATCATTCTGGTCCTGTTACTCTTTAAGGGCTTAATCACAAGGACCAACAGCGAACTGCCTCCCGTACTTCAATTTTCGGTGCTGGTCTTTATCACAATCACGATGATGCTCGCCAATTTATTCAATTTGTATGGTGTCATCCCTTACTTAGATAAGATTGAACATCTGCTGTCTGGAATTATTTTATTCTTCGTAGGACGATTCATCTTGTTCAAGTTGGCTAAGCGTAAAGAGCTGGGCGGTCTGCCTTCTAACATCATCACTTGGTTCGCGTTCCTGTTTGCTGTTGCAATGGCTGGAATGTGGGAGATTTATGAGTTTACGGTGGATCATCTCTTTGAGCTTCATTCGCAAAATGGTAGTTTGACCGATACGATGATGGATATGATTTGCGGAACATTGGGCGCTCTCGTCGCTTCCTTCTATTTATTCGTAAAAGCACGCAGAAAAACGTAGCTTTGATCAACGTTAATTTTCACGTTCACTAGGAGACTTCTTAGGAATTCTAATCTGAAAAATGGTTTCCGTCACGGCTTCGTCCAGCAATTGCACGCTGCCATGGTGCAATTCCGCGATTTCCTTGACGATCGAGAGCCCGAGGCCGAGCCCTTCGCCTTTTCTTCCACCGTCGGCGCGGTAGAAACGCTCGAAGATATGCTCGCGATCCTTCAGGGCGATACCTTTACCCCGGTTTTTGACCGTGAGAGCCACTTCCTCTTGTTCCTCCGTTAGTCCAATTCCCAGATAATGTCCCTCTTCACCGTAACGAACGGCATTGTCCAGCAAGTTGCGCAAAGCACGTTCGATTAGCGGTGCGTCGATCATGACCTCGACATCTGTATCTTGGATGTCTGCCTCCACCACGATGTTCTTATCGTCCAGGAATAAGAGGTACTCGGCTGCGATCCTTCGCATTAATTCCGACAGATTATGCGGAGCGAGTTGAAGCCGAAGTAGATGCTCTTCTTGACGGGTAATGTCAAGTAATTGATCAAGCAGCTTATCCATGTAGCGAGAGCGCTGCAGGATGATTTTGGCCCCGGACTGAAGCTCGTTCTCATTCTTGTACGCACCGGTTCGGATCATCTCGGCATAACCCAAAATCATAGTTAATGGCGTTCGCAAATCGTGAGACAGGTCCGATAAGAGCAGTCTTCGCCGATGTTCTAACTGTTCGATGTGGGCAGACTGGCTCTGGATACGCTTTGCCATTGAATTGTAGTGCTGAGTCAGCTGAGCAATCTCGTCCCTCGACTTATCCTCCAGCACGATGATATCGCGTCGGATTCCAACTTGGTTCAGCGCGTTGTTCAGTTTTGTAATGCGACGATCGGTGGAAGAGAAAAACCATAAGGAAAGGAGATAGGGTAGCAACAACGCCAGTAACAGAGGTAAAATAAATGTTAATAAAGCCTTATACGTTCGGAGAAAAAAATATATTTGTCCAGATGTCATGTCTTCGCTGGATAAACTCAATAACATGTAATAGGATCGATGATCATGGGCAACGGAATAAGTGAGAGTGATCGGAGTATTTTCACCCCAAAGATTATTTGGCATATGGTCAACACGGTCGGCTAATTTGCGGAAGTCGTAGGAATTATTCTCGCCGGCGGAATCATACAGCGTCGACCCGTCCTCAGCCAGCCACTCTAGGCGGATCTTGGAATGCGGGCGTAGTACTTCTTCCAGAAGAGGTTGAACCTCTGGTCCCGAGTAGGCGTCTTGCCGTTCTATAGCCGCAAGTGCTTCATGTGAGATGGCGTTTAACGTCTTCAGATCATATCCTGGGGTCCAAGTCTTCCCGGTCATTAGGGTAATCGTAATAAACAAGACGATACTTCCTGCGGCACTGGATAGCATCATCAGCCATAGCTTAGTTCGTCTCTTCATCGTCCGTCACCTGAGAGGCGGTAGCCGATGCCGCGAATGGTATGAAGATTAGATTGGGACCCGGGTGCGCTTTCAAGTATTTTTCGGATGCGGCTGATGAAGACGCTGAGGTTGTTGGCGTCATAGTTTTCATGCTGCCAAACTTGCTTGTATATTTCTCCTTTTGTTAGTACGCGGTCAGGATTGAGCATGAACACTTGCAGTAGATGGCATTCGACTGGAGTCAGTCCATGTTGTTGCCCATCATTATGTAGTACATAATTGTCGATATCCAGAATAAGCTTATTCAATTGAATCACATGGGGCCGGCTAAATGTCTCGGGATGGCGCCTGCGGAAATGGGCCTGTATCCGCGCCAGCAGTTCCATTGGACTGAAAGGCTTGGTCATATAATCGTCGGCTCCCAGTCCAAGCGCATCAATTCTGTCCTCCACTTCTCTTCTCGCACTAAGCGCAATAACCAGCGTTTCCGGGCGATGTTCCCGCAAGTAGCGTAGAACTTCGAAACCGTTACCGTCGTCCATCATGATGTCCAGAACGATCAGTGAGAAAGGCTGCGTTTGTAGCTGTAGGATCGCCTGCCGCCCAGACTCCGCTTCGGAGATGTCCCATCCCGCACGTTCCAGATGTAAGCGAATAAGCTCACGAATGTCGGGTTCATCATCGACGATCAGAATCCGGTCCATGTTTTCATCACTCTCCATTCTTCGCTAAATATGTTTTCATTATTATAGCAAGATTAGATAAAATTAGGATTAGAATATCATTTGGAGATTTTGATAAGTAGAAGTCGGTTCTTAGTTAAACATATAATGGGTACATTGAAAAGGACAAAAGAGGGAGCTACATACATCGTAACTAAGGTCATAACTGAGGAGTGGTAGGCATGGCACGTGTCTTATTTATTAATGCTGGATCAGAGGGACATATCAATCCAACGATTGGTGTTGTACAGGAGCTTATTTCTCGTGGAGAAGAGGTAATGTACTTCACTATAGAAGCTTTTCGGGAGCGTATGGAGGAGACAGGTGCTATAGTACGGACATTGGACGCTCAACAATTTGTAAAGGCCTTTATTTCAGGTGGAAGGGATTATCTGCTTGAAAGAGTCAATGGGCTTTTACTTACGGCGGATATCGTTATACCAAGCGTTCTTGAACAGATCAAAGGGGAGCATTTCGAATACATCATCCATGATTCGATGTTTGGTTGTGGACGTTTACTGGCTCAAATTCTTAATCTTCCTGCAATCAACTCTTGTACTTCTTTTGCACAGACTAAGGAATCATTTGATCAAATCATGGAACGATTCTACACAGAAGCCCCTGCAGAAATAGTAAAAGCTGTAGACGATAGATTTCAAATTCTGACCTTAAAAATAAAGGAACAATACGGTGTACAGATTCACTCTCCTTATGAAGTGTTCTGTAATCCTGCACCACTTACCATCGTGTATACGACAAGGGAGTTTCAACCTTATGGAGAAGCCTTCGACCCATCATATAAATTCGTTGGTCCTTCCATCTCTTCACGATTAACGTCAGATCATTTTGAATTTTCTGCAATCAAGGGGAAGGACCTAATTTACATTTCAATGGGTACGGTCTTCAACCAAGCAAGTGATTTCTATAAGCTTTGTTTTGAGGCATTCGGGAATACGGATCATACGATTGTTATGTCCATTGGGAACAAAGTGCAAATCTATGATTTGGGAGAAATTCCTCACAACTTCATAGTTAAAAACTATGTTCCACAGACGGATATATTACAGTACACAAAAATATTCATTACGCATGGTGGAATGAATAGTGCGCATGAAGGTCTCTACTATGGGGTTCCGCTAATTGTAATCCCACAAAGTGCGGATCAGCCGATCATTGCGGAGCAAGTCGTCAATCTTGGAGCGGGCATTAAATTACAAATGCAAGGATTAACTGCAACTGAACTGCGTGAAGCTGTAGAGCGTGTGCTCACCCTTCCGTCATTCCCAAAAGCTGTTGCAACGACTAAAGATTCTTTTCGAACATCCGGTGGAGCTCATCAAGCTGTTGATGAGATTTTCGAATGGAAGTGTCAATATCTTGGTTAGTGTGCATGGCCATATTTGTTTAACTTTCGAGACAAGCCTATCGCGTACTCTCCACATAATTTAAAATAGCGTCTCTCAACTCAAACTCATACGTCAAACCATTCACAAGTCCTACCACATGATTGCTGTCATACAGATCAAGCATGAAGCCAGCCATTTCCTTCGCGGTATGGAATTTCCGCACAGCGCCGTGATATTCGAAGTTCGTGACATCAAAAGCACGCTTCGCGAATTCTGTTTCTGTTGCGGCAGGTGCCAACACTTTAGCCTGCATAGGTGCACCTTGACTCTTTAATTCATGAGATAGTCCTTCGGTAAATGCACTTACATAAAACTTGGTCGCGCAGTAGGTTATAGCATTGCCCACAAGGGTGTAGCCGCCACCAGATGAAACGTTGATTAATTGCGCTCCTTCAACAGTAGAATAGTCACGAACGAAAAGAGAGGAGAGTATGGTTAACGCTTCTATGTTCAGATGTAGCATTGTAGTTATTTTATTTAAGTCTTGCTCGGCTACTGAAGCGAAGTTCCCAAATCCGGCATTGTTGATCCAGGTTTCGATGGCATATCCTTGCAGGCTCTCATACAACGTATAAGCATTCTCGATAACGGATAAGTCAGCCGTTTGAATGACGACCTCTACATTCGGTTGAATCCGGGCAATTTCAGACTGTAATTCCTCCAGCTGTTCCTTTCTGCGGGCCACAAGGATTAAGTTTTTTCCACGAGAAGCAAAAGCTAGGGCTGTTTCATAACCTATCCCTGAACTAGCGCCGGTAATTACAGTGTATTTCATGTGAATGCCTCCTATTTTTTCTACGAGAATGTAATTCGATCTTAAAGCGATTTGATTATATAGGTTAGAGTTTACTCTAAGGCAAATGTTTTTTATAATCAGGGTGACTTACAAAATAAAATAGAGTAGAGGATATGCATGTACACGATTAGCGAGGTATCCAAGTTATTGGGGATAACCACATATACACTGAGATATTATGAAAAAGAAGAGATCGTTGCTCCGATACGAAATGCCAATGGGGAAAGGGTATATGATGATACTCATCTTGCTTGGCTGCGATTTGTGCTGAGGTTAAAGCAAACCCAAATGCCCATCTCACAAATCAGGCAATATGCCCAGTTATATTTAGAAGGAGAACATACAAGCCAAGCCCGCTTGAATCTTCTGGAGGATCATAGAAGCTCAGTTCAGGATCAAATCAGACATTTAACAGAGACAGAGAAGATGCTGAACGACAAAATTGCTAATTACAAGGTCTTCATTCGAAAAGGGAATACACTGGATTTGTCTATGGATGACTAGTAGTACAATTACGTTTTATCCATGCAAAAGGGGAGTACCTCAGGCCTTACGGCCAACAGGTACTCCCCTTTTCCTCCTAAATATGGATCTGTTGCTGCGATAACGATTATTATTTCAAAGGAATTTTGATCTCCAGTTGTTTGTTGTAATTCTTAACTACATTGCCTTTGGCATCTACTTTATAAGCCCCGGCAGTGCCTTTTTCAAATACCGCTTGATAAGGTCTGATAATGAGATATTCTGCGGCCGGGCGAAGCGCCTCGAACAATAAATCTTCAGAAACAGTATTCTGGGTTGTTGCAACAGATTCCCGTGCAATATATTCTAATTCGTTTCCCAGATTATCATAAATATCATATCCTAAAGCCTGTGCTTGGGTAGCAACACCTTTCACTGCTAAAGCAATGCGCACAGAAGTCTCTCCCACAGCAACATGATTGGTTTTGATTTCAAATTGGTTGTCTTTCTTTAAAGCGGGTAGCTGAATGTTACGCGCTACTCCTGCTTGCTTGAGAGAAAACTTTAGTACATACGGATCTTCGATTCCGTTAAGCTTCACATGGATGCTCAATTCAGAGGAAGCTAGGCTTGCCTTTTGCTGTTCAGTTAGCCATCCGGTCTGCAATACAACAACCGCCTTGTTGGCGTCAGCATCACTGATCCAGCGTGGTGATTGTAAATCAATCCCTCCTGGTCCAGAGATCTTGGCGTCTATCCCCACAATGGTTCCTTCTGCCAGATAAGTTTCACCTTTCTCATTCAAGGTTACTCCTGCGAGCATTCCTGAGAACAGGGATCCCTCACGGTTCAGATCGATCTTAATATAATTACCGTCAAACTGTGCACTGCCCTTTAAAGTAAGCTGATCGTGTGAATCGGCGACTTTTGTTGTATTCAGGGAAGCTTCAGCGGCGGTTTGAACACTGGCTGCTTGGGTTAGCGCCGGCATTCCCAACGCTCCAAGGCATACAGCAGCACTTAAAATTACAGACAGTTTCGTAGTCATTTTCTTCATGAAATCCATCTCCTTAGTTTTTATTTAACTAGCACGTTTATTTCCAGACCGTCGATATAATGCTTCATAGGATTTCCAGCATGGTCTATTTTGAATGCGCCACTCTTACTTTTTGGGTCCTCGAACTCATAAAGATAGCCACGGATTGTGAGCATATTGGGATGTTTCTCGAACGGCTCTACAAGCAGATTCAGATCCCGCGATCTATTGGAAGACAGGAGTGCTTTTTGTGATATATTTTGCAGAACCATCCCCTGTTCGTCCATCACTTCAAAGCCAAATGTATTAAAATCTGCGTAATCGCCGCCAGTCTCTTGTTCAAGCTTAAGCAACAGACGTGTGGTTAATGGGCTATATTCCAGCTTTTGTAGCGTCAGACTCCATTCCTTTGCTTGTGCACGTATATCAGGTACGGCAATACTATTTTCTGTGACCTTCCGTGCAGGAATCTCTAGAATATATGGTGTATCTATACCGTTTAAGAGAAGGGTTACAGTCAGTACAAATTGATCAGGAAAAGGCTTGGTGATCCCCAAATTCGAAGCATCCACCAGTTCAAAAATAGCTGTATTCTGCTCCTTGCCTTCCATCCAGGATAGAAAAGGAACAGCTTCCCAACGACCATCTGAGAATTGCTCCATTGAAACCCCATCGATCAATACTTCTGCTGACATTATCGAACCTTTCCCTAGAAAAGGTTTTCCATCTGCTCCAATCGTCACCCCGGCAAGCTTACCGTCCAGCCCTTCTCCCTCACGTTTCACTGAGAATGCCAATCGGTTGCCATCAAATACTGCTTCTTCGGCAGACAAGGTGATTCCATCATGCGTATCACTGCTATTCGGTCGGGTGATCAGACCCAGACGCTGAGCGGCCTGCAATCCTATATCATCTGCCCTTTCAAAAATCCCACCAATCAATGGAAGCTGCTTGAGCGCATTGGCCAATGTTGGCGGATAGACGGCCGTTAGCATAACACTTAGCACTATCGCTGCAGATACAGCAGCTGCGATTTTTGGATATATCCGTTTTTTCTTTTCCTTTTTCACAGGATCCTGGACAATTGTGGCGAGCGATGCATAAATGGAATCCTGCCGCGACCGCAGTAAAGGAGGAAGCTCCTGTGTATTAGCCTTTCCTAGCTCCCTGATCTGCTTCTCTAAATGGTTATTATTCATTAGCAAGACCCTCCTCCCGCACAGGATGTATCTGTTTGGACAACAATCTCCGTGCGCGATGAAGTCGTGCTCTGACCGCTCCCTCGGAGATGTCGAGCACATCTGCAATCTGCTTAATGGATAAATCGTCATAATAAAAAAGCACGATAGCAAGCCGCAGGGATTCGTCCAACTGATTAATGAAGCTTTGCAGGTCTACGTTGCCTGAATCTTCAAAATGCACATAGGAATCGACCGGTTCTTCGGGAATCTCCGCCACAGCTATAGTTCGCTCTCGCATACGAAGTAACTGATTGCATTCATTAATCAGGATGCGTATAACCCACGTTTTAAAAAACTTAGGCTGTTTAAGGTTGGTGAGCCCTTTATACACCTTCAGTGTCGTTTCCTGAAGAGCATCCGCGCAATCTTCATCTTTTAGCAGAATGGTTTTGGCTAATCTGTACAACTGGGATTCCAGTTGCCTGAAAAGACGGGTAAACGCCTCGTGGTCGCCTTTCTGCGCTTTTTTGATATCCAGTTCGTTTTCCAGCAAATGATTGTTCCTCCTTGAGGGCCCTCTGTATGATTAGATGGAGAAGGCATACAAAAAGTTATATTTGGATAAAAAAATCTAAAATCTATTTAATATCATCTATTCCAGAATAATGGAAAATGAAGATTAAAGCCTATAAAGCTTGCTTAAGCATACAAAATGTTATCTTTTCATCCGTTACTAAATATTTTAACTATTGGTATATTGATTTGTAAGTGCTTACATAAATCAGAACGCGCACATATGCATCTAAAAATTTAGAATGGAAGGTGATCAGAACGTGAGAGTTAATCAAAAGGGTATCTCTGCATTTTTAGCAGTGTTGTTGCTGCTAAGTTCATTCTCATTCAACATGAGGAGTGCTTTGGCTGCAGATTCGAACAGTTCTTTAATAGTAAATGGCGGTTTCGAGGACAATTTCTGGGAAGATGGATCATGGAGTGTCGATGCGGCAGATTGGGATCAGGTAGAAATTAAGCATTTTGCATATGCCGATGATACTTGGCTAAATCCAGCTGAAGGTGCTCATGCTTTTAAATATTGGATTAACAAAGTTGCTACTGGAAACCAGACCATCTCGCTTAAGCAGACCATAACGAACCTGCCTGCGGGAAGTTATGAGCTCTCAGTTAAGTCAATGGGCGGTACTGACAATGAAACGGGGAATGTTGAATTGTTTGCGGGTGACGAGAAGGCATCCGCTGTGGCTACCACTGGCTATAATGCTTGGGGAACACTCAATCTGAAATTTATCCTGAAGCAGGCTATTCCGAGTCTTGAGGTCGGTGCGAATATAAGCGGCGCTCCAAGCGCATATGGATTTTTGGACAGCTTTGAGTTGAAACAAGTGAGTACGGATACGACCCTGCCGGTGCCGGCAGATATTTTTGTAAAGAAGGTGGAAGGACTTCAGCCTGATTTTATTAAGGGCGTGGACATCTCCAGTATTATTTCTTTAGAGAATAGCGGAGTCAAATTTTATAATGAAGGCGGAGCTGAGCAGGATATATTTCAAACCGTACATGAAGCCGGGGTTAATTACGTTCGGGTACGGATATGGAATAATCCTTTTGATACAGCTGGAAAAGGTTATGGTGGGGGCAATAATGATCTGGCAACCGCGATTGAAATTGGTAAAAGGGCGACCGCAAACGGCATGAAGTTGCTAGTGGACTTCCATTATTCCGACTTTTGGGCCGATCCGGCCAAGCAGCATACGCCGAAGGCATGGGCCAATTTGAGTTTTGAAGATAAGAAGACTGCACTTTACGAATATACCAAAGTAAGTCTGCAAGCCCTGCTTAATGCAGGAATTGATATTGGTATGGTTCAGGTAGGCAATGAAACGAATGGACAATTCGTTGGTGAATCTAATTGGACGAAGATGAGCCAATTGTTCAATGAGGGAAGTAAAGCCATTCGGGAGATCAATCCGAATATTCTGGTTGCTCTGCATTTTACAAATCCGGAGTCGGCAGGCAGATATGCCACTATAGCGAAGAATTTGCAAGATAACAATGTAGACTATGATGTGTTTGCAAGTTCTTATTATCCATTCTGGCACGGTACATTAAGCAATTTGACAGCTGTGTTGAAGCAAGTGGCTGATACTTATGGAAAAAAAGTAATGGTAGCAGAAACCTCTTACGCGTATACCGCTGAGGATGGGGATGGACACGGAAATACAGCACCGCAAAGCTCAGGTCAAACCTTAAACTATCCTATAAGCGTTCAAGGTCAGGCCACTTCGGTTAGAGATGTAATTGCAGCGGTTGCGAATGTGGGTAAAGCGGGAATTGGCGTGTTTTATTGGGAGCCTGCATGGCTTCCGGTAGGTTCGAAAGACAATCTGGAGCAGAATAAGTTGATTTGGGAACAGTACGGTTCCGGTTGGGCATCTAGCTACGCGAAGGAATATGACCCTGATGATGCAGGGGAATGGTATGGCGGAAGTGCCGTTGATAACCAGGCTTTGTTTGATTTTAACGGACATCCGCTTGCCTCGCTGAATGTGTTCAAATATGTGAATACAGGCGCAGTGGCCCCTATTGCTGTAGATGAAATTAAGGATGTTTCGATAACGGCGATTGCTGGGGAGCCAATTCATCTGCCAACAGAGGTAAGTGTTACTTACAATGATGGAAGTTCCGGCAAGATGTCAGTCGTTTGGGATCAAGTTGCGCTTGAGCAAGCCATTAGTAAGGGCGCGGGCAGCTATGTGATCGGTGGAACGGTGGAAGGCGGTCAGGTGGTAAAGGCTTTTCTAGTTATTAAAAAAGAGAACTTTATCGTCAACGCAGGCTTTGAAAATAGTGATAGAAGCATGTGGAAAATCACCTATGCTGACGTTAATGCTCCACATACAGACTACCAAAATAAAGTTACTGATGCCAAAACAGGCAACTATTCACTACATTTCTACTCTGCAAAAGCAGTGGATTTTAGAGTAGAGCAGACTATTTCTGGTCTGAAGCCGGGATATTATAATCTTTCGATGTTTATTCAAGGGGGAGATGCTGCCAACCCCAATATGAATCTATTTGCTGTAACGGATGGTAAGGAAGTGAAAGTAAACACCGGTGTGAAAGGATGGGCACAGTGGAATAATTCTGAGATCCAGGATATTCTCGTTACCGATGGAACCCTTACAATCGGAGCTAATATCAAAGCAGATGGCGGCGCATGGGGATCGATTGATGATTTCTATCTAAGCTTTGTCAAAGGTATTGAGGAATCTGCTATTGTTGATACGAATGCAGAAGTACAAAATATCACATCTATGACAGCTACGGTTGGAGGAAACATCACTTCGGACGGTGGTGCTACGGTTACAGAGCGCGGAATGGTATATTCTACTAGTGCCAATCCGACAATTGAGGATGGTAAGGCTATAGCTGAATCAGGTGGAACAGGAGCCTTTTTAGTAAGTCTTACAGGACTTCAGTCTGGATCTACCTATCATGTACGTGCCTATGCTGTGAATGGAGTCGGAGTAAGCTACGGACAAGAGATTACGTTTACAACATTAAGTTCCAGTGCAAGCTTGAACAGCTTGAATTTGAGTGGGATAATATTGGATCAAACAGTGAGCGGAAGTGTATACGATTATACAGCGAATGTACCGTATTCCTTATCTAATTTCACAGTAACGGCAACGGCCAGTGATGCGGTTTATGGCAGCTTGTTAGCGAATATGTACAATAGTGCCAATACGCTTGTGGCGGGTCCGATAAGTTTGGCAAGTGGGGCTACCAGCATAGAGCTTCCTCTTGAAGTCGGTAGTAATAAATTGGAGTTATTCGTAATTGCCCAAGATGGTACAGGTACGAGATATACAGCAATGATAACGAGAGCTGTGCAAGATAACGGTTCTGATGGCAATGGAAACGGTGGTAATGATGGTGGTAGTACCTCTAATCTATTACTTCCGGTTATCTCCTCCAATGGGAAACTGACGCTTCCTGCAGGTCAAGCGGGCGAAGTCAGACTGGATAATGGGCTTGTTATTTCTATTCCAGCTAATGCTTCAGGCAAGCAGTTGGTATTAAGGATTGAGAAAGTGCTCCAAACAGAGAGTCTTCTCAGCAATCATGAGATTTTCGTAAGCCCGATCTATGAAGTTCTAAAAAACTTCGCGGAGAACTTTAGTAAACCAGTCACGATAACCTTTGTGTTCGATTCAGGACAAGTGAAGAGCGGTCAAACTGTAGCGATCTTTTATTATGATGAAGTGAAGAAGAGCTGGGTGAAAGTTAATGGCGGCAAAATAGATGGAAATCGTATTGCTGCAGATGTGGAGCACTTTACGAAGTTTGCTGTACTCGTAGTGGATCAAGCGACTGGATTACCGGTAACAAATGCTTCTACTGAACCGACAACAGAGGCTCAATTTAGCGATATCTCGGGACATTGGGCACAGGCTAATATTAAGAAAGCGGTGAGCGAAGGGATCGTCAAGGGTTATACCGACGGAACGTTCAAACCGAATGATGCGGTGACACGCGCTGAATTTGCGGTGATGCTGATGAATGCGCTGAAGCCTACTGGAAACGGTGTGGAACTGGGCTTCACAGATACAATCCCTGCTTGGGCCGAGAAGTCCATTGCACAAGCCTTAGAGGCGAAGATTATACGCGGCTACGAGGATGTTACCTTCCGTCCGGCAGCGAGCATAACACGTGCAGAGCTTGCGGTAATGATCGCTAGAGCAGCAGGAGTAGATTTAACAACGGCGGCATCAACAGGTTTTGCTGATGATAGCCAAATTCCTGCATGGGCAAAGGATGCGGTTGCAGCCGTTAAGAAATCAGGCATTGTGAGCGGACGTAACGGCAATGTATTTGCACCAAATGAGACAGCAACAAGAGCAGAGGCAGTGACCATCATCATGAATTTATTGCAAACTAAATAGTAAGCTTACTTGAGTAAGAAAATAGACCGTCCGAGGGACGGTCTATTTTCTATGTACGCCCAAGCTAGGCATTCAAAAAAGAAGAACCAGCAGAGTCTGCTGGTTCTTCTAACTTATATATATAATTTGCATGCAAAGAAAGTTCATGATATTATAAGATAATCACTGTTTATTTCACTTTTTTAACATAAATATAGCATCTTATCTACAATATTATAATACCATGTGGATTAACAGTTTGTCAAATTTTAATTTTTGCTTCTTTATAACAAGACTGAAAAGGAGCGTGTTCGTGAAGATGGTAAACGTAATGGATTGGCAGCAAGAACAAGATCGGCTTGATTTGGTTACGGAAAAGCTGCGATCAAGAATCGCAGCACTAGAACCAGAAGTGACTGGGTTACGTGATCAAGTGGTGGACATTCGCAAGCGGTTTTGGGAAGAAGTCACGGTCAATACGAGCACCGATGAAGATTTCGAAGAGACCTTCTACAGTATAAAGCAGCAAGAAGCGTTGTTATCCGAGCGGGAGCGCAGCCACCGGCAACGGGTGCAGCGTTTTAAGAATATGCAACGGCTACTGCCGTCTCCCTATTTTGGACGAATGGATTTTCAAGAAGACGGTTTGAGCTTGAGTGAGAAAATTTATATCGGAGTGGCTTCTTTCGTTGATGCAGACGGTGTGGACTTTCTGGTGTATGACTGGCGAACGCCTATTGCAAGCATGTACTATGATCATTCCCCAGGGCCATCTACTTACGAAACGCCGGGAGGACAGATTACTGGTAAGATGATGCTGAAGCGACAATATCAGATCCGTTCCGGTCAGCTCCAGAATGTGTTCGATACGAGCTTAACGATAGGGGACGAATTGCTGCAGCAGGTGCTTGGTAAAGGCGCAGATTCACAAATGAAGAGCATTGTGGCGACCATCCAGAAGGAACAGAACGCCATCATCCGTAATGACAAAAGCCGTATGCTTATTGTGCAGGGAGCGGCTGGCAGCGGCAAAACGTCCGCAGCGCTGCAACGGGTAGCCTATTTATTATACAAACACCGCGATAGGCTCAAGGCGGATCAGATCGTTCTTTTTTCGCCAAATCCGATGTTTAACAGTTATGTATCGACGGTGCTTCCTGAGCTCGGCGAAGAGAATATGCAGCAAACGACCTTTCAGGAGTACCTTGCCTATTGGCTCGGATCCACGATGAATTTAGAGGGCCCCTTCGAGCAGATTGAATATGTACTGACATCACAATCCTCACAGGGGTATGAAGCACGGTTAACAGGGATGCAATATAAGGCTTCTGAGGCTTTCCTGCATGCTCTTCAAAGCTACGCTTTATGGTTAGGCAAAGATGGAATGCTGTTCCACAGTATCCGTTTCCGGGACCGCGAGTTGATTACTGCGGAGCAAATGAAGTCGCAATTTTATAGCTATGACAGCTCTATACGATTGGCTAATCGCGTCGCTTTACTACGTGAGTGGCTGCTGCGTGAGTTGACTAAGCTACAGCGTCAGGAAATGGAGGCACCCTGGGTTCAAGATGAGGTCGATTACCTCGACAATGATCAATATGCCGAAGCATACAGTGAGGTGCTTAAGAAGTACCGGCGAGAAGAGGCTGTCTTCGATTTTACGGAGCAGTATCTTGAAATCTATGGCGATTTTCGTACTCAGAAGGACGGGGAAGAGAATGTCTTTGATTTTAGTTCGCAGGAAGATGAGCTGCTGCGGGGCATGATCGTGAAGGAGCACTTCAAACCGCTGAGACGGGATGTCAAACGGTTAAAATTCATAGATATGATGGGATTATACGAGCAGTTATTTAGGGATGAAGCCACTTATCGGAATATGACGGGTGAGACCGAAGTACCTGATCAATGGCCAGAAATCTGTATGCAAACGAAAGAAAAGTTGAGCCATACCGAACTTTTTTATGAGGATGAGACCCCATTCCTTTATTTAAAAGAGCTTATCGAGGGTTCACGTACGAATACAGTGGTGCGGCATTTATTTATTGATGAAGGACAGGATTATTCGCCGTTCCAATTCGCGTTTCTCAAGCAACTGTTTCCCCGCGCCAGCATGACAGTACTCGGCGATTTCAGTCAAGCGATATTCCCGCAAGCGACGAATTTGCAAGAGGTGGATTCTCCTTTGATCCGGCTTTATGGTGAAGAGGAAACGAACCTATTTCGTTTAATCCGAAGCTATCGTTCGACTCGTGAGATTGTGGAGTTTACGATGGCGCTGCTACCTAATGAAGAGATCGTACCTTTTGATAGGGGAGGCAAGAAGCCGCACCTATTGAAGGCTAGCAATGATGTGGAGCGGGCGGTGCGGATAAAAGAGGATCTTGCGGCGCTTATGGCTGAAGGTCTAGACTCCATCGCCATTATTACTAAGACTGCTGCGGAAAGCCGCGAAGCCTATGAAGCATTGCTTGCACAGGGGGGCGAGAATCTGCGGCTTATTACGAAGGAGACGCTCACCTTTGAGAAGGGAACGCTAATTATCCCTGCGTACCTTGCTAAGGGCGTAGAATTCGACGCCGTGCTAATTTACGATGCTTCTACGCAGACTTATCATCGGGAGAGTGAACGTAAACTCTTTTATACAGCTTGTACACGCGCGATGCATCGGCTTCTACTGTACACGACAGGCGATTGGTCGTACTTTATTCAAGCCTTGGATGCATCTTTGTATGAAGTAGTGTAATTAGACATATCAAAATCAACTTCTTCAAGAAATTCGATAACTTCCCCATTGGGGCTGTGAACGATCGCGTTCTTGATCAGAAGAGGCGGTTCACCAAGGGAAAGCGAATCTGGTTCTATAAAAGCCTTTGCTCCATGAGCAAGGGCTTTTTGGTATATCTCATCCACATTGTCTACGTAAAAAGCAAAATGTAGTAACGCTCCGTGTGCTACTTCCTCTTCAGACAAGGCTTTTTTCCCTTGGGCGGCAATGACTGCATCGTTATCAAAAATCTCTAAGCAAGTTCTTTGATCAGGTGAAATAAGCATCGAAGCTTCTTTGATTTGAAAGGAGGGCAGACTCCAATGATGACCTAACTTGAACCCTAAAACGTCGATATAAAATGAAATTGTTGCTTTATAATCTTTGGCTTGAATCGCTATATGTGCAAGGCCTTTTACGCTCATCTTTAATCGCTCCTATATCTAATGTACTATTTATTATAGTTGGATTAAAATAGGAGATACATATATAAGATAAGTGTTTTATACTGACATGGTTATTGAATATAAGGTATTTTAGACGAAAGAGTTTATTTTATTAAATAACGTTAGGAGGCGCTTGATATGGAGCATCTTATGGATGATATTGATAAAAAGATTATGCAATTATTACAGTACAATGCCCGAATGCCCATTTCACAAATCAGTAAAGAGGTTTCGATGTCACAACCATCCGTTAAAGAAAGAATCATTAAGTTGGAGGCAAGGAACATCATATCGGGGTATCATACAGCTTTTAATTTGCGGGATCTGAACCGGGGTACGACTACTTTTATTCTAATTAAAACAGAACATTGTCAAGAGCTCACCGATTTTTGTAACAATGCTATGGAAGTTACCGATTTGTTCCGCATTAGTGGAGAATATAATTATCTCATTAAGGTACAGACCTCAACGATTGAGGTGCTTGCTGAATTTCAAGATCACCTTATAAAGTTCGGGCCTTCCAAATCGCATATTAGCTTGAAAAATATTTTGGAGAACAGAGTGCTACTCTAAAGCAAAGTTTCCAAATACAAGATATAGTAACCGCTTTCTTTTCGTTGTAGAATGGGTCGAAATAGCAGTCGTATGGATACGTATATAAGGGAGCATGCGCATGGAGAGAAAACTGTCTAGTAAAAAGTATATTCCATTCACATACAAGATGATGATTCCGTATCTCATTCTTGTATTGCTGACAGATATGCTGGTAGGCTATATAGCCTATACAATGCTCGTAGAGTCCAGGACTGAAATGGCGGAAACGAATGTCCGGACCGCATTAAAGCAGACGAGGAACAACATCGAATACCAGACAGATGAAATCAAACGTATGACCAACTCGCTGTTTCTAAATACGAATTTTCAGAATGCCCTTCAGTTCAGGGGAGATCCTTTGGAAAATATGCTCAAAATGAGAGATGATATCGTTCCTTATATGAAAGCCCCTCTGCAATTGTATGGGAACAAGCTGAGACTTGCTCTTTTTACCGTCAATGAGACGATGCTTGAAATTACCGGGGATGATATGTCGACACCCATCGGTCGAAGTGATTATTATGTTCTTTCTGACCAGGTGATCGAGAATACGGAGTGGTTTAAGTCGATTGTTACGAATAATCAAGACAGTTTGTGGCTTCAAGCGGATACCGACCGGGAGCTGGGTAATATTTCATATTTCCGCAAGCTTGTTTCTTCCAAGGCAGCACCTGCTATTATCGGATATATTCGCGTTACGGCGAGGATTGATGAGCTATTTGGTAATTTTGATACTTTTCCGATTGAACAGGGGATTGAACTTCGTCTGTTGGATAGGGCTACAGGAATGACTTTGTATGAGCAAGGTGTTGCTGCTGAAGATACGAAACAAGATGCTTATTTAGTTATTAGTGAAGATATTCCGGTATCAAGCTATGTCATTGAGGCGCGCGTACCCCACTCTTATTTGAACAAAGATGCTAGTAGAATGCGGAAGGTGATTAGTACCGTTTGTTCCATCAGTTTTTTGGTGATGGCTATGATCGGTTTTCTAGTCGCACGTATATCTGGCAAGAAGATCAAGCGGATTGTGTATTTGGTCCGATCGTTTCAGGAGGGTAATTTTTATAAAAGAATCGGATTTCCGGGGAACGATGAATTTGTCTATATCGCTAATAGCTTCAACCAAATGGCGACCAGCATTCAGGAACTCATCCGGAACGTTTATGTGCAGGGTATTCAGAAAAAGCAAGCGGAGCTGGATGTGCTTCAAGCCCAGATCAGTCCGCATTTCCTGTACAATACGCTGTCGACCATCGGCAGTCTGGCCAATATGGGGGAAGTGGAGAAGGTTACGCAGATGGTGCAAGGCCTCTCCAAGTTTTATCGACTCACATTAAACGACGGGCATGTATATATTTCTCTTGAAAATGAGCTGGAGCAGGTGAGGATGTATCTGGAAATTCAGAGAGTGAAGTATGCGGACGCCTTTGAGGTTTATTATGATGTCGATCCGGAAATTTTACAGGTACCTATTATTAAGCTGATTTTGCAGCCATTTGTGGAGAATATATTCAAGCACGCCTGGTTCGGGGAGACCATTGCGATTCGTATTACTGGAAAGCGGCTGGGTGACCGCATCGAACTCAAGGTCATTGATAACGGGATCGGCATGCGGCCGGAGACACTTCAAAACATGCGATCAAGCGCATATCAACCAGGCAGCTACGGTCTGAGAAATGTGGAAGAACGAATTAAACTGCGATACGGGAGCGATTTCGGCATTCAAATCGGCAGCTATTTTGGAGCGGGAACGACAGTTCAAATTATTTTACCGGTGGAAAATGCAGAAATCAGGGAAGTGATGGGGGAGTGAGGAGTATGGCGATGGAGATCAATGTTCTGCTGGTGGATGATGAAGTAATCGATTTGGAATGGCTTAGACGGCGTGTAGCCGGCAGTGATCATTTGTCTTTGCATAGCGTGAGAACGGCAACGAGCGGGTTTGCCGCTCTGAAAATGATGGAGCAGCATCCTATTGATATCATTCTTTCTGATATCGGCATGCCGATTATGTCGGGCGTGGAATTTGCGCGGAAAGCGAAGGAGATTAACCCTGAGGTCCATATTCTTTTTATTAGCGGACACCAGGATTTCAATTATGCCAAGGAAGCGATTCAATTGAATGCATACAGTTATCTGCTTAAGCCTGTGGATGATGACGAGCTGAACGAGACGCTGACCGAACTCTGCGCCAAGATTGAGAAGGAGAGGACGCAGCGTACTTCCTTGTCGGAAACGCTGACGCTTGTTAATCAGGAGCTACTGCTGCGTTGGTTTAACGAGGCGGCACCGGGACAGGTTGAAACGCACATTCACAACGTCCTCACGCCATACTTACAAGGTGCATCGGCGGTTGCCATCATTGAGATCGACGACATGGCGCGAAAAATCCAAACCTGGACGGAAGAAGAGCGGAGTTTATGGAGCAGCACTGCCAATCAGTTTATCCGGAAGTTTGCTCAGGATCAAAATTTGGGCATGGTAATTACGACCTATGACGATCACTTTGTGATCCTTGCTGCGGTTCAGGAACAATATTTTACAGCTTTGCTGGAAGAGTTGATTCGGGCGTTCTATCAGGAGTTCTCCTGTTCGATTACGATCGGAAGAGGAATGTACACAACCGACCCGGTCAAGCTACATGATTCCTATCGGCAGGCGCAGGCCGCTTTAAGCATTAAATGGATCGTAGGGAAGAATAGGTTAATCCAAGATGCCTCGGAATGGTCTCCAAAGGAAAAGATGGCTTCGGACTTAGAGGTTATTGTGGATCGTATGCTTAAAGCTATGCTCGACTACGACCTTACCACTATTGATGATTGCTTGCTTCAACTATTTGCCGGAGACAGCCCGATCTCCCAGAAAAACGACATCTACGATATCATTATCCGGATCACCTCTAAGCTTCATGCTGATCTGCAGCAAATGAATGAGCATTTGTACGAGATTTTGAATTGGGATTCGCATCATCCTTTTGTACTGTTTCAGTTCGAAACGGTGCATGATATCCTATCGTGGCTGAGAAGAAGATTCTTTGAACTGTCTGAGCTGCTTTATTTGAAACGCCAAAGGCAAAAACGTAAGTTAATTGATGAAATCACGGAGTATGTGAAAGAAAGATTAGATCAAAAAATAACGCTAAACGAGGTCGCCGCACATTTCGACTTTACCCCTAACTATCTGGGGCATCTGTTCAAGGTCGAAACCAATAGTCTCTTCAGCGATTTTCTAAGTGAATTACGTATGAAGCGGGTATGCGAGCTACTCGAGGATCCAACAAAAAAAGTATATGAGATTGCGGAACAAGCCGGATATAAGAACATTATTTATTTCAATAGGCAGTTCAAGCAATATATGGGCATGTCGCCCGGCGAGTACCGGAAGAAAAATAAAATCTGAATCGATTGCTTATTGAGGAGGCTCGTGTTCTATATGGAACAGGGTCTTCTTTTTTATCGAAATTGTTTATGAATCGTTGAATTAGTATTATGTTTAGTTGTTTCGCTGAATTATCTCACCGCCGCCGTCCTTTTATAATGAGAGATATAGAGAAGAAAGGGGTGCAAAGATGAAAGGGCATACATTTTGGAGCGATTTAAAAAACTATAGGGTTCTGTTGCTGATGCTGGCTCCGGCGGTTGCTTTTTTTCTTTTGTTTGCCTATGTCCCAATGGCGGGCATTATTATTGCCTTCAAGCATTATGATTACGCGGGCGGTATTTTTGGAAGTGCCTGGAACGGGCTCGATAACTTCCGATTTTTCTTTGAATCAGGAGATGCCTGGCGGGTAACACGGAATACAGCATTGTACAATATTGCATTCATCGTTGTAAATAACGCTTTGCAAATTTTTGCAGCCATTATGTTGTTTGAGGTCGGTGGCAAATGGTTCCGCAAAATTACGCAATCGGCGTTGTTCCTTCCCTATTTTATTTCATGGGTAGTTGTCGGCGCGATTGCCTATAACCTGCTCAATTATGATATTGGTACTGTGAACGCACTCCTTAGAGGACTCGGGCTAGAACCTATTGATATTTACAATACGCCTGCCTACTGGCCGTATATCCTGGTTCTCGTGTCCGCCTGGAAAGGCCTTGGATACGGAACGGTAATGTACTTGGCTGCGATTACGGGCATAGATACTGAACAGTATGAGGCGGCTGAAATCGATGGCGCCAATATTTTTCAGCGGATCCGGAAAGTGACGATTCCAAATCTTTACCCGACGATTATTATTTTGGTGCTGCTGGCGGTCGGGAATATTTTCCGCGGTGATTTCGGGATGTTCTATAACATGATCGGCAATAATGGCTTGTTGTTCTCTTCGACGGATGTTATCGATACCTTCGTCTTCCGATCGCTGATTACTTCGAATGATATCGGCATGTCGGCTGCAGCTGGCGTTTTCCAGTCCGTTCTTGGCTTCGCAACGATCATGACTGTGAACTATGCTGTTCGTAAATACGATAAAGACCGCGCCTTATTCTAACCGCATCAGAGGTACAGTTTTCATAATGGAGGTAACGATATGAAGCAGCTCGATCGTAAAATATTCTCGGGTATTGGTTATGTATCCCTAATCGTTCTCGCAATTTTATGTATATTCCCGTTTGTACTTGTCGTCTCTTCATCACTGACGGAAGAGTCAAAAATATTAACAGAGGGCTATCAATTTATACCTACGGCCTTCTCAACAGAAGCCTACAGCATTTTGTTTAAGTATCCCGACCAGATGATTCAAGCCTATATGGTGACCATAGGCGTTACTATAATAGGCACATTGCTTGGCTTGTTTCTGACTTCGATGACGGCTTATGCGCTATCCAGAAAAGATTTTAAATGGCGTAATAAATTTTCGTTCTTCTTTTTCTTTACAACTTTATTTAACGGCGGTCTGGTTCCATGGTATCTGCTTATGGTCAATTACCTCCATATCAAAGATACACTGATGGCTTTAGTGATTCCGATGATGCTCAACGTCTTTTACATTATTGTTATGAAGTCGTTTATGGGCAGCATTCCGGAAGCAATAGTAGAATCGGCTAAAATTGACGGTGCAGGCGATTTTAAGATTTACGCCCGTTTAATCCTGCCTCTCTCTAAGCCGGCGCTAGCTACTATTGGTTTGTTTCTGGCTCTTGCCTTTTGGAACGACTGGTACAATGCCCTTCTATTTATTTCTGATGAGAAGCTGATGCCGCTTCAATATTATTTGTACAAAATGCTTGGTAATATGGACGGCATGCGAAAAGCCATGATGGGTGCAGGAGCAGTCGTAACCACATCGATTCCAAGCGAGAGCTTGAAGATGGCAATGACGGTTGTAGCTACAGGTCCGATTCTGCTCGCTTATCCATTCGTTCAGAGATATTTCGTTCAAGGCTTGACGATTGGCGCTGTGAAAGGATGAACCCGGGGAAATCCGGTTTATCAATATAATGAATACAAGGGGGAAGGCTTGAAATGCTGAGAAAAAATAGATTCATTATGCTCGCACTCGTTTTAACCTTCGTAATGATCTTGAGCGCATGTGGTGGTGGCAACAACAACGCCAATACACCGGCTAAGGCTACCAATAATGCCGCTGAGGTAACAAGTGAGCCTACCGAAACAGCGAGTGCAACGAATGCAGCCGAAACTTCAGATACCATAGACACCTCTAAAGAAGTAAAGCTGAAAATGATCTTCGTTGGGCCTAAACCGATAGACTATGATAGTGTTTTTGCTGAAATTAACAAGAAACTGAAAGAAAAAATTAATGCGACCCTTGAGGGAGAGTTCTTGGACTGGTCTGACTGGGCTCAAAAATATCCACTGAAGCTGGCGGCAAATGAAGATTTTGACCTCATCTATTCGGCAAACTGGGCTGGTTATAATGACCAGGCGCTGAAAGGCGGATTTCTAGAATTAACCGACGAGCTGCTTACCAAATATATGCCGCAAACTAAGGAAGCTATGTCAGATGTGAGCTGGGATCAGGCAAAAGTAAACGGTAAGCTGTATATGGTTCCGCAAAACAGAGGAGAGTCTGTTGAAAAGCTGATTCTATATCGTGAAGATTTGCGCAAGAAATACAATCTTCCTGAAATCAACAGCCCGGAAGCATATGCTACCTATTTGAAGACGATAGCTGAGAAGGAAAAAGGAATTACACCTTTCACTCCGGAAACAGGAGACTGGAAGTATCATAACTTGGACCGTGTATTACTGAAGCAGCAAAACGAATGGAATATGTTTGACCTGGATCTTCCGTTTGCCTTCAAATTGACCGATGAAACAGGCAAAGTCTTTAACGTCTATGAAACGCAAGAGTTCAAGGATCTACTCGTGTATTACAAAGATCTCGCTGATAACAATGCCTGGTCGAAAAACGTTCTGAACAGCAAAAATGATCATCAGGCGGATTTTAAAGCAGGCAAAACGGCCTCGATTACGCATAATAACGGAACACTTGGAGCACTCATGGCCTTGATGCGCCAAGAAAATTCTCCTTATGAAGTGGCGTTGGCTGATATCAACCAAGGGAAGAAAAAATCAGTGGCGATTTCTACACAAAACGGTACGTCGATTCATGCGACTTCCAAAAATGTAGAACGTTCCTTGATGCTGATTGATCTGATGCAGAATGATAAAGAACTGCACGACCTGATAATGTACGGAATTAGTGGCGTGCACTATGAACCGGTTGGCGACACCAAATATAAAGCACTCGACAAAAATCCAAACTTTACTGGATTCTCTAATTGGAACTTCAACTCACCACTCAACCTTGATAATGAAGCATTCCCTCAAGAAGCTAACGATCTGGCTAAGGGATGGGAAGCTAACGTCTACCACTATGCCCTTGAAACCTTTGTATTCGACAATAGCAAAGTGAAGACGGAAATTGCCAATGTGGGCAATGTAATGCTCCGCTATGCCATTCCGCTCGAGTACGGCGTAATTAAAGATATCGACAAAGGCCTTGCAGATTTGAACAAACAGCTGAAATCAGCTGGCATTGATAAAATCCAGGCTGAGCTGCAAGCGCAAATCGATGCTTTCTTAGCGAACAAGTAATATACAGGATAAGGGAGGCCCAACAGTCATGAAATGACTGTTGGGCCTCCCTGTTGTGGGGATCGTCCGAATAGGAGGTCGCTATCGGACACAGGATTTATCTTTAAATTTACATCAAATTATCAAATTAACGGAAGTTAGCACCCTCTTGGAAATAATCGGAGCAAATCAACAGGGGTGGAGGTTCCGATTTCCGGGCATGTTACTTAAAACATGTTTAGGAGGGGATAAGGGATGTCCAGAAGAAACAGGAAATATGCAGTGCCGGGAGTTAATCGCGGAATGCAAACATTTAAAGCCGAGGTGATGCGGCGCGAGGGTTATGATGTAGATCCGGAGCGGCCTGATGATGTGAAATATGAAGTCGCAAAAGAACTTGGTATTCCATTGGAACACGGTGAGAATGGACATTTGAGTACAGAATCAGTGGGTCAGATTGGCGGAAAAATTGGTGGATCGATGGTCCGCGAGATGATTCGGCTCGCACAGCAGCAATTGGTGGATCAGGAGAGGGAGTAGCATTTTTTCTAAATCATAAAGTTGCAGAAAATGTAGGAGGCGGCTTTAGTCCTGAATTACCTGGGACTGAGACCGTTTTCTTTGCGTTTTCCCAAAACAACCTAATTAATGGTAGAATTTTACCGATGTTCCACGGTATAGTGAAGAAGGTTATAACACCATTCAATTCTGTATTGGGAGAGGAATCGTCGGATGAATCAGAGGTATCGTAAACGCAACACAGCTGCTTTCACAGGGGTATCGTATTTTGCATTGGCTGCAGGTCTTTTTCTATTCTGTTTGGGGGTGTACAACGACGATTGGGAATTGAACGTTAAAGGGTATTATTTGCTTTGCATGGTGTTAATTACGATTAGCTGTATCGTTGTGCAAAAGGTTGTTAGAGACAATTCAGAGGATAAGGAAATTAAGCTAGAAAATCCGAAACACAGGATGAGAAATACAGGGGCTTTCACAATTATGGCTTTTGCAGGCTTGGTTATTGGGTATGTAATGTTCTTTATTGGTCTGTACAATGCTCCATTTCAATTGAATGTAAAGGGGTATTATATAGCTGTTATTCTGTTGATTTCATATAGCGCCGTTGGCGTTCAGAAAGTGACGAGAGATAACGCGGAGGATAAAGAGATTCTCGCCGAGCAAGATGCCAGGAGGGACATTCAAGGGTAAAGAGGGACCTAGATAAGGAGCAGTGAAATGAACTTTATAAAAGAAAATCTCTTTTGGCAACATCCAACAAGCACTTCTTCTATTACAGATAACAAGATTGAAATTGTGACTGAGCCTAATACTGATTTTTGGCAACGCACCTATTATGGGTTTAGAAATGATAATGCACCTGCACTACTGATGAAGACTGATGAGAAATATTTTTCTTTTATAGTGAAGACTGATTTTGATAGTGCTCATAGATTTGATCAGTGTGGAGTAATTGTCTATCAGGACAGTGACAATTGGTTCAAGGCATCGATTGAATATGAGAATGAAGAATATCAAAGATTGGGTAGTGTGGTTACGAATCACGGATATTCGGATTGGGCTACAACAGATATCGATGCAACTATAAAAACAATGTATTACAGATTAAGTCGGCGTGAGAGTGACTTCTGTGTTGAAAATTCTCTTGATGGGATTACATTTAAGCAGATGCGTATTTTTCATTTGTTTGAAGGGAGCGAGCATATCAATTTTGGTTTATATGCTTGTAGCCCAGAAGATTCATCATTTAAAGCAACATTTACAGAAATAGAAATCACAGAATGCCAGTGGTTGGAACATAAATAAAGTTATGGAACTAAGATTAAGCTAAAGGAGCCTCGTGAGTAATGACGAAGCTCCTTTTTATTTTAAAATCTTTGTATGTTAACAAAGTTTTGAATGAACTAACCGGGCTCGCGTAGGCACTCATTTTTTAAATAAGCAGCAAAGCTCTTGATATTCATCCGTATGTGCCGATTATTACCTTCGAGCTTGCTCATCATGATACCGCCCTCCATGATGGAAAGGGAGAAGGTAGCTAGTGCCTCAATATCGAGGTCTGCTTTGAATTCACCACTTTGTACACCCTCAGAAATGATTTTCTTTTTGGATTCTAGTGTGCCTATTAGGGCTTGCTGGGCTTTTTCACGTAAGCCTGGATGACTGTCGTCGCTTTCAATAGCCGTGTTGAGGAGCGGGCACCCCCCAATAAAAGGTGGCGCTTCAACTACTTTCTCGTACACATGTAAATATGCTAACAGCTTGCCAGAGGCCGTTTCTTGCTGACTAATGGCATTAGCCAGTTGGGCCCCCACAATACTACCCGCATAGCTAAAGGCTTCATATGCAATCTCATCTTTACTGGAAAAATGGCGATAAATGCCACCTTTCTTAATGCCTGTCAAATCTGTTATATCAGATAACGAGGAGCCCGAATATCCCTTCTGGTTAAACAGTTCAGCGGCTTTAGCTATGATGTAATTGCGAGTCTTCTCCCCCTTTTCCATTATCATCCTCCGTCCTTAATTGTATATGTACACGTAGTATATCAAATGAAATTATTCTGTTGCAAAAAAAAGCATTTATGCTAATATAAAAGATACCGATTGGTATCTTTTATATTAGACAAGGGTGGAAACCATAATGGAAACGACATGGTTTAAGGAATCCAGGTATGCATGGATTGGATTAGGATCTCTCTGGGTTATTGGATTTATTGGTGCATTGACCCGCTTCAGCTTGTCTTTCTTTCAGGTGCAGATATCGACGGATTTACAGATTAGCAGGGGATTTATCTCAATGGCATGGTCCACCAATTTATTCATCGTAGCCGTATGTGCACCTTTGGGGGGCTGGCTCGTGGATCGGTATGGTACAAAGAAGATACTAATGTTAAGTGCAATTTTGAGTACTTTGGGTACTGGTATTGTCGTGTTAGGTCACCATCCTATTGTCTTTTTTATTGGATACGGTGTTATCTCTGGTTTGGCAGGTATTGGGGCGACGACGAATTATATATTGATGTTTGAATGGTTTAGGCATCATCGGGCTAAAGCAATGGCTTTGCTGGCGAGTGCTTCTTCCGTAGGATTAGCGATTGTTACTCCTATTTTCGTAACCATAGACTGGCTGACTTGGAAGAACGCTTTTATGGCTTCTTTTATCTTAGGTGTTTGTGTGACGCTTCCCGTAATTTGGTTAGGAATTAAGAGTTCACAACCGAAAAATACGGAGAGGGCTCCTTCGGATCGTTCAATAGAAGTCGATGGTCAAGATACATTATCTAGCGTAATTGCACCGTCTAAAAGATTTATCTCTTTTCCTATCTTTGTCGTGGTCGCGATTGCGCTGTTCACCTGCGGTATCAATATGGGATCCGTCGAGATGAATTTGGTAGCCATACATCAGTTGGCAGATGTATCACCAAGCATGATCGCCCTATCTATGAGCATACTTGGAATTATGGAAATCACGGGGGCGCTTATTTGCGGCTATTTTCTGGACCGATACAATAAATTAATGATGATGTCTCTATTGTATGGCATACGTATTGTAGGTTTTGCTTTCCTCTTTATGCATTTAGGAAGTTCACCAATTCTTTTTGCTATAGCGTTCGGAATTACCTACTTAAGCGCATTACCAGGTGGAATGCTTGTTATTAATGAGATTGCAAAGGGTAAAGGAAAACAAACCGGTGTTCTACTTCTCATACACCAGGGCGGCGGTATAGTAGGTGCATTAATTGGAGGCCTGTCCTTCGATTATTTTGGGGATTATCAGAACTTGATTGTTGTTGATGTTATAATCTGTATCCTCGTAACGATAGGGTACTTCGGATTATTCACGACACATAGAAGGAAGATTCGGATTGATAATAAGAAGGTGCATGCATAATTGGCCACCTGATCCTTCATATTATTGAGGGTACTCATCTAAGAACAAAGGAGAATACACTTTGCAGCAGCAACTACAGCCAGGAAGCATGACAATAGGGGGACAGCAGCTAGACCACGGCGCCCATGAAATGTTCGATGTGCACGAGGTATTGTCCTGCCAGATCAATGTACTGGACCAGTTTATGATGTTCAGAACTTTTGTACAGGATCAAGAGCTTTTGTCTATTTTGGATCGGCAGTACAATTTCATGCTGGATCAGTACAACTTGACCTGCCAATGCTTTAAGACAGGGCAAAAGCCAAGCCAGGAAACGGCTACCTATCTTATCCCGAATATGACACAGCCGGTTTACGGCCTCCAACCGGCCCAGCCGAAGAAGCCTAACCAATCACTGGAAGAGGTGAAAGATGCGGGCGTCAGCGGGTATATGCTGGGTCTAATCAAATCCCATGCCTCACTGCTGGCCATGTCTTCACCCGAAGTGACGAACCCAGCGCTGCGCCGGGTGCTGGCTTCACAGGTGCAGCATTTTATTGAAATGGGATATGAGTTGTTCCTTTATCAGAACAAACATGCCTACTATCAGGTTCCGCAGCTTCAGGTTTCAGTAATACAGCAGATGCTGGATGCCTATGTTCCCGCTGCCGGATCCCCTCAGATGCCCGTAAATAACTAGGCACTGACCAATTCTAACCGTAGAAGACCCGACTCGTTTGTTGTTGAACAGGAAGTCGGGTCTTCTTTTGTCTGCCTAAGCCTATACCAGAATAAAATAGCTCCCGAAAACGCATAGTAACACCAGACGGGGGGATATACATATGGGTACTCCAACTGGCAAGCTACCTTGGTGGCAGCTTACTCTGTTTGGTGTAGGCTGCACAATTGGCACGGGATTTTTTCTTGGTTCCAGCATCGCTATCCGTAAAAGCGGATTATTGGTGTTGGTTATTTTTGTGTTAGCGGCTGTGGCAACTCTGTTCGTCTATGAGGCGCTGGCCCAAATGACTATGCAGGATCCTCAAAAGGGTTCTTTCCGTAGTTATGCTAAGGCGGCTTTTGGACGTTGGGCCGGATTTGGCATGGGCTGGATCTATTGGTGTTCAGAAATTTTAATACTTGGCAGTACTTTGACTGCTTTGGGACTGTTCTCGCGGGTATGGTTTGCGAGTTGGCCGCTTTGGGTTTTTACCGCAATTTATGCCGTGCTGGGTCTGCTGGTAATTATTCTAGGTAGCCAGGGGATTAACAAAGCGGAAAATGTATTCGCCATGATCAAAATCGCCGCGGTACTGATGTTCATCGTGGTCGCCGTGGTTGCCCTTTTGAGAGGGAGGGGGAATTGGGATACGGTTCACAGTTCGGCAGCATGGTTGAACAAAGGATGGATGGGCGCTTGGAAAGGGTTACTTTATGCGTTCTATGCTTTTGGGGGTATTGAGGTTATGGGCTTTATGGCGATGGACTTACGCGACCCAAAAGAAGCTCCGAAAGCAGGCAGGTTTATGCTGCTGGGCGTGACCCTGCTGTATGTACTGTCGATAGGACTCGCCCTATTATTCGTGAGCCCTGAGAAAGTGAGACCTGATCAAAGCTCAATTATTGCTGCTCTTGAAGCGATGGAACTACCTATTCTTGTATACGTGCTGAACGGGGTAATGATCGTGGCCGGGTTCTCTATCCTAGTGGCTTCATTGTATGCGGTCTCGACTATGCTGGTGACCTTGGCCGAGGATAAAGATGCCCCTTCTTGGTTGGCGGTGACAAAAGGAAAAAGAAAGATGCCGCTCTACGCGCTTGGTATCAATATGCTGGGCCTTTGCGTGACAATTGTACTGAGCTTGTTTCTGCCAAAGCAAATTTTTGAGCATATCACTACAGCTGCCGGTCTAGTTATTTTGTACACATGGCTATTTATCCTTGCCTCTTTCCTTAAGCTATTGAAACCAAAGATGGGCGGTTGGATTAGATCCATGGTTGCTATGGCGCTGATCATTGCTGCCGTGGCAGGTACACTTTTTGAAAAAGGGGGCCGTCCCGGCTTCTGGTCCAGCCTTCTGATCATCTGTGTCGTTGCTTTGTTTACCTGGTTTAGGGAGCACCTCTTGAAAAAACGCGAACAAACCTCATAAGCGCTTAAGAGTGAAATTTAATTCCTATAGCTTTGAACTTGTTCTTCATATAAGTATATGGACATTTAGACGGCGCACTTTCGTCATCCCGCAGAAAATATTGCTTCCATTCCAAATTGCTCTCCTGCCCATACCATTGAAGGGAAGGATGCGCAGGTATACTATCATAGTCTGCGAGCTTCTTGCGGATCTGCTTTTTCATATTTCGACCAAATGCGGTAGAATCGTTAATATTCTCGAATACCCAACGCGGCTGAAAGGCAATCACAAAATAAGGGGTATGGCGGCTTCTTCGCAGCTCATGTGCCGGGGTTGCGCAGAACGCAAAATACGGATGCCCATCATAGCAAAACTCCCACGAAGGATGTGCGGGATCGGTAGAAATTTCATCCGGCCAGGGCACCGTATCCACCGCACTGACGCGGCCCAGAATGGACCAGAACAAATTCTCATATTCCTCGATGGAGTAGCCTTCTGCCAGATCTGCCGGAGTTTCAAAAAACAGGACAAGGGAGGCATATTTACCGGTATCCCGCGAGCATTGGCCATATTGGCGAAGTAAATAAGCGACTTCCGTAGTCGAATCTTCGTTTCGTGGATCAGCAACGAAACCAAAGCGTAAATTATTGGATAGAAACCCCTGCCGTCCCGGGATACAGGGATATTTGCCTTCAGGATCTGCAATCATAGATGTAAATTGACGAAAAGCATCCTGCTGCCAGTACGGCAGCTCAGCCAGATGTTCATCCAGCCAGACCTTTGTGTTCAAATGGGCCATCCAAAAACACCCTCCTCGTTAAGTTCAAAACATCCTATGCGAAGGGAGGGAGATAGGTGAAGGCCTAGGAAATCTCTTGCTGGTTGAACCTATTAGCCAAACAACTGTATAAATGCCTGAGAGCCGAAGTAGATGCCAAAACCAAGAAGGCAAATCCCCGCGGCAAGGGAAATGAACCGGAGCATAGAAGGGCCGGTGAACCGATGAAAGAAGCTAGACAGCATCGCCATCACCACATCCCAGAGTAGGATGCCGACAAAAATACCCATGCTGTTCCACAGCACCTGATCGAAATGTTGATTTTCTATGCTTTTGGCCAGAATGGAGCCGTAAATGCCTAACCAGAACAGAATGCTGAGTGGGTTCATCAGTGCCATTAGAAATCCAGAACGGAAGGCGCTAGTGCCGGTCTGTGCACCACGCGAGGCGGATCCAGGCACGGCATTGATATTTTTCAAAGTGTCAATTCCGGTATACAGGAGAACGAAGCTGCCGAATGTCCATAGGAAGGTTTTCATAAACGGGGTATTCAGAAAGTGTGCTAATCCAAAGTAAATGAGTAGCATATACACTAAATCCGCACACATGGCCCCCAGTCCAATCATCCAGGATTGGAAAAATCCCATCCGCGCTCCCCGGTCAAGCTGGGCTGCATTGATGGGACCAATAGGTGCAGATAATGAGATGCCGAGTACTATATAGGTGATAAAGCTATTCATGGTCATCGCTCCTTGAATGAGATGTTAACTTGTACAAGTCATTCTATTCAAGAAGTGGGCCGGTTAGAAGACGAGCCTGGTGGGCGCTATTCTTTTTGCAACATACTCTAAAGAATCTCTACGGCAATCGGTGTACACTTGTACCCATTGCAGACACTTTCGGAGCAGGGACAAGCTGATATGGCAATGATCAGATCCATCTCAGCCCGCAACTCCATATAATCCCCGGCTTTAGAAAGCGGTCGCTCCACGCTGACTTTTCCAGAAGGATCAATGACAGTATTCATAAAAAGATTAAACGGATAATGCTGATCGGGAGCGGGCAGGCCAAACTCCGATAGCGCCTCATTCAGGTTATTGTAACAGCTGGCGTGATCCTTTTTGTTATACAGCACCTCATACATCTCGGGACGACAGGCAGAGTTAATGAAATCATGACGGCCCACAGTATCCTTAATAATCGTAAGCAGTGGCCTGTATTGGTTGGAATAGAGGATGTCCCCCGGGAGCACATTCATCTTGCCTAGAGCATCTATCGTTACACCGGGGTCAATCCGTTCATTAGGGCGAACGGCGTTATAAGCAGCAAAATCTGCTACCTGCTCTCCTTCTACATCGGTTACCCGGACGATCTGCCCTTTGTCCAACTTGAAGCCCAATCCCTTGGTTGCTGGAATTAGCCATTGGTGTTCACTCATGAGTATTCTCCTTCGGTCATAGTCTGTGAGAAGTAGTATGGCTTTTTGCCAAAAAAGTCATACCAAGTATGGAGCAGTGTGACGTTCATAGAAACAATTGTATTAGATATGATGACATTACAAGCCTATAGTAGCGTTGTTGCAGGAATCATCCCATTTGTCGTTGAATATATCCCGTTAACCGTATTGCGTATTCAAGATACGCAGCCACAGGAGGGAACAACTTTGAAATCGACTACCGTTCAAAGCCTTACAGAGAAGTTTAAGCTGGAAGTACTTGCAGGTGCTAGCTGCATGGAACGTGAAATCACTCGTTCAAAGGCGCATAGACCTGGTCTGGAGTTCGTGGGTTACTTTGATTTTTTCCCAACGAAGCGGGTACAAGTATTGGGCTGCAAGGAAATCAATTATCTGTTAACCCTAAGCGTTGAAGAGCGCAAGTTACATATTGGTAATATCGTCAAGTATCATCCACCATGCTTTATTGTGACGACAGGTCAGCAGGAGATTCCTTATTTAACTCTATTCTGCGAAGAAGAGGGCATCCCGTTGCTTCGGACGCAGGAGACGACGACAGAGATCATCGCAAAGATTGACACCTATCTGGTGAAGGCGCTGGCGCCAGAGCTTTCAATTCATGGGGTATGTGTAAATGTGTCTGGTATAGGTGTCCTACTCCGGGGCAAGTCTGGGATTGGAAAAAGCGAAACCGCGCATACGCTTATTAGAAGAGGCCACCGGTTTGTGGCGGATGATATCGTGGTGCTGAAGAAGCTGGGACCGGCAACGCTTCTCGGCACACATAATGAGACGACCCGCGAATTCCTAGCGCTGCGCAGTATTGGTCTGATCAATGTTGTACGCCAGTACGGGCGTAGAGCTTTTCAGGATGAGACGCGAATTGTACTCGACATTGAGTTGTCTCCTTGGCGAGAGAATTCCTTGAATAATGAGCTCGAGCTGGAGCCGAAGTTCACAGACTATCTTGGTGTCCAAATTCCACATATTGAAATCCAGCTTCAGCCCGGCCGTGACGTAGCCGGCCTAATCGAAGCTGCCGCCAACAACTGGTATCTGAAACAGCTTGGCTATAGCGCCGTTGAAGAGTTTATGCAGAGGATTGAAAACGGGATGCAGTCGTGAAGGTAAAACATATGGATAAATAGAATATCCAAGTACTTTTGAAAGGACTGTCCGCAGGTGAGAGTGCTGCTTATGGACGGTCTGTCTTTTTATTATGACCTACGCATTACTTTTTGCGTATGCTAAACTGTAATAATGAAAAGGGGGATGGACCATGGGTAGAAAACAAACTTTTACTGAAACCGAGCTGCTTGATATGACAAAAAAATTAGTATTGGATCATGGCTACGATGGCTTTCATCTCAAACTGCTCTCGCAGCATCTGTCCGGTGCCCGAAGTACCATTTATCAATATTATGCTAATAAAGAAGAAATCGTTGCCGCTTGTATGAAGCGCGTAATTGCAGCGGTATTAGATAAGGCATTAACAATTAACGAGGCAAATCCCATGGACGCTCTCGAGCAGTTACTTCTCATTTACGTAGAAGAATCTTCGCTCCATCAGCTCCTGGGAGATGCCAGTAAAATAAACACAGCGAATTCTGCTGCAGCGGCGAGGGATCTTGAATTTATTGAAGAAGCACATAAGACTCTTAAAATTCAGTTATCTGGTTTGTTCGCACGCGCACAGCAGGAAAAAAGCCTACGGCAGGATATCCCACTTCCTGTACTTATTGGTGTTTTTTTTAACCTAATTAATACACCAAATATGCTGAATATCCCAACACCTGATTGGGGTAAGGTGTTATTTCAAATGTGGATTGGGGGTGCAAAGAGCTGATCTAATTTTGAAGAGAATTTGACACATGTGTCATTTATATTGTTTAATAAATGAGACAGATGTGGTGGTGCCATCTAAATTGACACATGTGTCAATTAATATAAAGGGAGCTGAAAAAAGATAATGTTCTTAGCTATGAAGGAAATAATGCATAGTAAAATGAAGTTTTCAATGATTGCTATTATTTTTGTATTAATTGCTTGGTTGGTATTCATTTTATCAGGTTTAGGAACTGGATTATCTACACTAGCTGCATCCACACTCAAGACTATGAAGGCTGATTATGTAGTTTTTGAAGAAGGGTCGCAGTCTTCGATGAGCAAGTCTCTTCTGTCTGAGCAGTTATTGACCGAAGTGGAGTTATTGCCAAATGTTAGTGCTGCAGCACCGATGGGAAGTACAATGGCAACAGCGCTGAAAGAGCAAGGTGCTAAGAATGAGGATAAGGTAGACATCGCGATTATTGGAATTAATCCAGGAAGTTTCTTGGAGCCGACTATCGTGGAAGGGGAGAGTTTAACTTCTGAGAATTCTACTGGTGTACTAGTGAACTTGACCATGAAGGATGAGGGTTATAGCCTAGGTGATACTTTTCAGTTAGACGGTACAACGGAATCATTAACGATTATCGGGTTTGTGAAGGATCAGACCTATAACCACGTTGCTTCCGTATTTACTCCGATGGAGGAGTGGCGGAAGATTAGTTTTGCTGCTCCGGGTTCAGATAAAGGAATTCCAGGTCCGGTTAATGCAATTATGCTGCAAGGCAAGGATATCGATCCAGAAGTAATGAATAGCAAATTATCAGGTACGGATACGGTTACCCGGGCAGAAGCTGTTCAAGGGATGCCAGGTTACAAGGAAGAGAATGGTACTATTTTAATGATGCTAGCATTTTTGCTGGCGATCTCTGCATTCGTGCTTGGAGTGTTCTTCTATGTAATTACGATGCAGAAGAGTAACCAGTTTGGCATTATGAAAGCTATAGGTGCCAGTAACAAATTCCTTGGAAAAGCCATTATATCGCAAGTATTTATAATTTCTTTGACTAGTATTGTAATTGGAATCTTACTTACTTATGGGACAGCCGCCATTATGCCGAAGGGTATGCCTTTCAAGCTGGAAACGAATCTTGTCGTAATTTATTCTTTAATCTTACTAATCATCGCTGTGTTAAGTTCGATGGTATCCGTTCGAAAGATTACAAAGATTGATCCGCTACAGGCATTGGGGAGGGTTGAATAATGACTAAGGGATTACAAATGAATGATGTCACAAAATACTATGCTGAAGGAAGTAATCGTATCGCCGCACTTGATCATGTAACCCTATCGGTCGAGCCGGGTGAGTTCGTGGCTGTAATTGGACCGTCGGGTTCAGGTAAAAGTACGTTCTTGTCTATTGCTGGAGCCATGCTTGAAGCTTCAGAAGGGGAAGTTAAGCTGAATGGGCATACTATTTCTACGCTTACTGCCAAAGAACTGTCGAATATAAGACTACAAGAAATCGGATTTATTATGCAATCTTCAAATTTGGTTCCATATTTAAATGTTTTGGATCAATTGCTAATAGTAAAAAGGATGTCAAGCACAGTAACTAGAGAGGATAAGCAATTGGCCACTAAGCTGCTCGAAGAGCTGGGTCTTGGCGCGAAGCTAACAAGTCTTCCAGAAGAGTTATCAGGTGGGGAGAAGCAACGGACAGCCATCGCTCGCGCTTTAATAAATAACCCTAATGTCATCTTGGCGGACGAGCCTACAGCTAGTTTGGATACTAAACGGGCCCATGAAGTAGTTAGTCTAATCGCGCAAGAGGTGAAGTCACGCCAGAAAGCAGCGATTATGGTTACTCACGATGAACGTATGCTTAAATATTGTGATAAAGTATACCGGATGGAGGATGGTAAGTTATCTTTGTTCCCTCTAAAAGATGTTTATAAATAAATTTTTCTCTGTCTACACAAATAGACCGCAAATCAATTCTGCGGCCTATTTTTTTAATAGTAAATTATGCTTTCAGAAATTAGAGGATCATTTAAGATTAGAGGTGTTGTATTCAACCAGCTCGAGTCAGTTGCTAAGTTTGAAACTTTTGTTAAAGACTGAGTAGCTAATGATGAAAAGAATCGTAATCAAAGAGCGACTGTGGCTGACACGGCGCTTTTTTTGTGATGATTGTAATCTTCTTGCGACATACTATTCCTATGTAATAACCCCCTCAAGGGTATGAATACGCAGGAGGACTTGCGTTATTGGCTGGGCATAGGCTATAAATGGTATAATTTCTAATAGGTATTTTGAGTGATCGTTACTAGGAGGTATTAATGATGAGTGATGAGCTATTGGAAAAATTGGACACTTGGCATGAAGAGGATGAATTTCAAGAAATCGTGGATGCAATAACGGAAATTCCTGAAGAGGAAAGAGATTATGTTCTAACTAGTCATTTGGGCAGAGCACTTAATAATCTCGGGCAATATGAAGAGGCCTTAGAGCAGTATTTGAGCATTGAAGAAGAGGGTGAAGGTGATCCGCTCTGGCATTACCGTATCGGAGTTTCCTACTATTATCTGAAGCGCTATGACGAAGCGTTAAAAGCATTTACAATTGCAGACGAGCTAGAGCCTGATGATGAGGACACCTTGGAGTTTTTGGGTTGGATCAAACGCAAATTGGCTAAGAAAGCTACCAAAAAGCCTGTGAGTAAACCCGCAAATAAGCCTGTAGTAGCAATCGACTCCACCAATTTTTGGGATGACAGCGAGTATGCGTTCGAACAATATATCTCTGAACCGCCTACAGATGCATTGATTGCTTCAGTGGAAGAAGAGCTGGTATTTAAGTTGCCAAAATACTACGTTGAAATGATGAAGTTACATAATGGGGGAATTCCTCATAACAATCGGTACCCAATTCCGGGAACAGGAGAATTTATTACGATTTCAGGTATCCTTGGCATTGGACGAGATAAAAATAGGTCGCTCTGTGGAGCTTCAGGCAGCCGGAATGTGATTGAAAATGGACGTTATCCAGAGGTTGGTGTGGTGATTTGTGATTGTCCTTCGGAGAATGAAGTAATCATGCTGGATTACCGCGAGTTTGGAAATGATGGCGAACCTGAGGTTATCCATGTAGATCGTGATAACAAATACAAGATTACTCGCTTGGCTGACAATTTCGAGTCCTTTATCGGTGGACTGGTGAAATAGTGGATTCGGCGATTTAGCTGAAGGCGAGACGGGTTCCGAGTCGTTAGACTTTGGTGAACCTATAATTAGTCATGAATCAGCCCATTCATGAACCAGGAAACAGAGCAGCGGTTATCCAATCATGGAGATACGCTGCTCTGTTTTCTTTTTAATCCACTCATTGACCGTTAATGAACACCCTGGACTGAAGTACATCGAGCGCTTGGTTGATTTCCTCCAATTCTTCAGTAGAAGAATCTTTAATTCGATCCAGAAAACGTTCGCCGATTTGCTCAAAAGCTTTATTCATCATCGCTTGTCCCTCTTCAGACAGTCGGATAAATTGCTTACGCCGATCTTCTGCGACATCAAACTTCTCACAAAGGTTCTTTTCCGTTAATTTCTTAAGTTCACGGCTTGTGTTTGGCATAGAGATATTCTTACAATCGCTGATTTGGCTGAGGGTAACAGGCTGGCTAACGGCAATATACTCCAGAATACTATATTGAACAGGCGTAATACCTTCCGGTCTAACATCTTTGGTTAGGTCGAATGTTACTTCATGGACTGCCGTCGTAAAGGTCACTAATTTATGAAAAAACGCTTCTTTGTCCATTACGATCACCTCTTAGTGTAAACTTTAACAAAATAATTATCATAATACAATTATCATTTGACAACTAAATATAGGTTGTGATACGATTTTGTTATCAAATGATAATTAAAGAGGTGGAGCAATGAACGTCTTAGTCATCTATACACATCCGAATCATAAAAGTTTAAGTTATTCTTTTTTCAATAAAGTCATCCAAGGAAGTAATGAGAATCAACAGATCTCGAAGATAGAGGTACTTGATCTATATGAAGAGCAATTTGATCCGGTGCTGGTTTTTAATGAACATAAACGGAGAAGAGACATGCACACCGATCCCCAGCTAGAGAAATATCGTGAGCAGATTCGTCAGGCCGACAAAATTGTATTCGTGTATCCCATCTGGTGGGGGCGGCCTCCGGCCATGCTGCTAGGTTATATTGATCAAATGTTTGCTTCTAATTTCGCTTACAGAGAAAAGGGCGGGCTTATACCTGAAGGGCTGCTGAAAGGGAAGTCGGTAGTTTGTATTTCCAGCATGAAGGGTCCAACCCTGTATCCTTTATATTGGTTAAATAATTCCCATAAAGTGCTGATGAGAAAAGCATTGTTTCAATATTGTGGGATCAAGAAAGTGAAGTTTTTCGAGTTTGGCAACATGGAGAGTCCGAAAGGTAAACATGAAAAGAAGCTAAATCAGGTGTATCAATATTTCAAATCTGTAGCTAATTAATACGATAGATGAAGCAGCGTTATGATTATTTCGGCTCGTTGTATAGATAGGCAACATAATCCTGTAGTACTGAGGTATGATCCATTTGTCGCAGCATTATCCCGATATTACCGCGGTGATAGCTGCCATGATTCGCGATGTGAAAGATAGCTCCGGAAATAGATGTCTCAAGCGATCCCATAGTTGGATGATCTAACACAACGGCGGGGTCCTTATCTATGTGACTATTCAGAACCATTTTATTTTTACTGGATAGCTCACGATAGAGGACATCCATTTCTTCAATATCTTTTATTGCTAACAAGGGCTCTAGTTGTGCTGCTGATGCTATAGCTTCATTCCTAGTTCGCCCTGAAATCAAGTCAAACCAAATATTCTCCACGACATAAATATGCGTCACAACCTTTGCTACCGAAGAAAAACCACTCTGGATATCCTTATGATAAATGTCTTTAGGCAACTCCTTTAAGCGATGGATGATCGTTTGATTAGCCCATACATTGTAGTCATACATTTCTAACGTAGGATGTTTCTCCATGAGTTACTCCCCCTAAGATTATTGATGCTTTAATTATACCCATTCCAAAAATGTTCGGTACAATTTAGAGATGTTTATTATAGGATCCTTTGTCCAAAATAAACCAAGATACAGACGACAGCGATAAAGCAGAGGAGTAGCCAATTCGCTAGCTTCATTCCCATCTAAACCGTACCTGCCTTGAACATTGTTAAGTCCTCGCCGCTTACTTGTTTGATTAAATTCATTACCTTATAGGCTCCTCTGCCGTTCTCATAAGGCTTCATCTTATCTTTGTAAGTAGAGCGGTTCTCGTATAGCATCATAATCGAATGAACAAAGGTTTGATTAGTCATCTCTTCTTCAAGTAACATTTCAGCGAGTCCAGTTTGTTGAAAATACTGCGCTTGGGCAAGTTGACCAGAGCGGCTGCCACCATTCGTGTGAGGAATTAATAACATTGGCTTTTGCATAAAAAGAAGCTCCATCATAGAATTTGAGCCTGCACGCGATACGACAACATCCGCCATAGCTAATAAATGCGGCAGCTCACAGCTTGTAATGAATTCATACGATTTGTAGCCTGACATAGAGAGGTGATAATCAACCTTTCCCTCCCCGCAAATATGAACCACTTGAAATTTATCTATCAACTCAGCGAGTACATTGTTCACCATTTGGTTAATGCTGTGTGCCCCTTGGCTTCCTCCCATAATAAGAAGAACAGGCTTAACAGAGGTAAATCCGCAAAAGGCTAAACCACGTTGTTTATCCGCTAATTTGAATTGCTCCTTCAAGAGCGGTCCCACATGAACGGCCTTGAGTGAAGCAGATTTGGTTACAGTATCCAGAAAATTTGTACACAGATGTGTGGCAAACGGAAGTGATATTTTATTAGCTAGTCCAAGATTTAAGTCTGGTTCATAAATAATGATGGGCACTTTGTTAAGTTTGGCTCCAATCACGACCGGTACAGAAACAAATCCACCTTTAGAAAAAATTACACCTGGTTTGATGGCTCGTAGGAGCCGGTAGGATTGAAAGATGCCCTTCATGACTTTGAATACATCAGTTACATTCTTCCAGTCGAAGTAGCGTCTCAATTTTCCTGTGGAAATGGGGTGGTAGGTCACATCCTCCTTGTATTCAGACAAAAGCTTGCGCTCAATCCCTTGTTCAGAACCTATATAATGGACGTCCCAATCCTCTGCAAGACATTTAGGGATCAACACTAGATTACCAGATACATGTCCTGCGGAGCCTCCGCCTGTAAATACGATCGAGGGCCTCATGATAGGAACCCACCTTGTTGTAGCATTTCTTTTATTGCGGGTTGGCTCATCAACACATGATTGGAATCATAGCTTTGGAAGTCCACAGGCGGGCAAGAGGCATAAGCTTCTTGTAACCCTTCTATAGGAAAAGGAGGGAGAATCACATAATAGTGATCATCCAGATGAATGGAAGAAGCACTCTCGAATTCCGAAATTAGGGCCTCGCTTAAGCTTTCTCCTGGGCGAATCCCCGTTTCATTGATTTGGATCGTGCTAGTTGATAAGTTATCAATTAAGACTTGGGCAAGATCCTTAATATTGCAAGCAGGCATCTTGGTCACAAAGACTTCTCCGCCCCTGCTTTCTTCTGTCGCTTTAAGGAGTAAGGTAATTGCATCATCTATGGTTAAGAAAAAGCGAGTCATTCTAGCATCTGTAAGGGAAATGTCTACCTCATCCGCAATACTTTGTTTGAAAATGGGAACCACACTGCCGGTTGAGCCGAGGACGTTGCCACTTCTCACACATACAAACTGTGTTTTGGTTTGTCTGAGATTGGCATGAACCATTAACTTTTCGCCGAGTGATTTTGTCATTCCATAGGTGCTCGATGGATGAGCTGCTTTATCAGTGGAGACGTAGATCACTTTTTTAACGCCATGTTTAATAGCGGCTTGAATCACATGCTGAGTTCCGAGTACGTTAGTCTTCATCGCACTGTCCGGTTGTTGTTCGCAGATCGGGACATGCTTCAAGGCCGCTAAATGATAGATATAATCTACCTGATGGCAAGCCTGCATCAGTTCTTGCTTATCACGTATATCACCGATGATGAACGTTAGTTTGGGATTATGATGATATTCCTGTTGTAGTTCTACTTGAAGTGACTCATTGCGGGAAAATATTCTGATTTCTTTAGGGTCACTTTCCAATAACCGTTTCACGAGTTGTCTTCCCCATGATCCGGTTCCCCCAGTAATTAATATGGTTGTATTTTGCACGGTTTGTTCCTCCTATGATCTTAGCTACACAACAATCATAGTGTTCATATGTTACGTGAATATGGCAAAGCGAAAGCTCCCAAAATCAAAAAAAGGTTAAAGAACCCGTATAACAGGTCCCTTAACCCTTCTTTTAACATCTAATAGCCATCGGTTTGTTTACCGGATTGCTCCGCAATTTCCGCGCCGGCTCGATTATCCGAGGTACCTATATGCTTGTGGTCGGCTTGGGCTTGAGCAAGACCTTCAGCCACTCGACGGCCATAGTCTGGATCGGCCTTTGTGAAATGCTCGATCATATTATTCTGAATGACAGGCGCACATATTTTCAGTGCATCGACCAGGTTATGAATCAATTCATCCTGTTCCCAATCCTCGAACTTGCGATAGGTATCTCCAGCTTGCCCGAAGTCATTTGCCCGACTAATTTTGTCGCGAACTAGTCGATCATTATACATCGGTTGATGTTCTTTGCCAGAAGGGGTTGCCTCCTTTAACCCGCCAAGCGAGGATGGTTCGTAATTCACGTGTGGGTTTTGCTCAGGTGCCTTATCCACATGATAAGTCATTTGCCCATCCCGCTGATTCGTTGCTACCCTTGTCTTTGGAGCATTAATCGGCAACTGAATGTAGTTCGCGCCCACCCGGTGCCGCTGAGTATCCGAATAGGAGAACGTCCGGCCTTGCAGCAGCTTGTCATCCGAGAAATCCAGACCGTCTACTAGAACTCCAGTCCCGAAAGCGACCTGTTCGACCTCGGCAAAATAATTATCTGGATTTCGATCCAGAATCATCTTCCCTACAGGTAAAAATGGAAAACGTTCATGATCCCAAAGCTTAGTAGGATCGAGTGGATCAAAGTCGAGCTCTGGATGCTCATCGTCACTCAGGATTTGTACACAAAGCTCCCATTCAGGATAATCCTTGCGCGCAATAGCCTCATATAAATCCTGCGTAGCATGGCTGACGTTTTTGGCTTGGATATCCTCAGCGGCTTGCTGAGTGAGATTCTTAATGCCATGTTTCAGCGGCTCCCAATGGTATTTGATTAAGACGGCTTCGCCTTTTTCATTCACCCATTTATAGGTGTTGACCCCAGACCCCTGCATCTGCCGATAGTTGGCTGGAATCCCCCAAGGAGAGAACAAAAACGTAATCATGTGAGTAGCTTCAGGAGAGTTCGATACGAAATCAAACATCCGTTCCGGGTTTTGCAGATTGGTCACGGGATCTGGCTTGAAAGCATGAACCATGTCAGGAAATTTCAGCGGATCACGGATAAAGAAAATCTTCAGATTGTTGCCGACCAAGTCCCAGTTGCCATCCTCTGTATAGAATTTTGTGGCGAAGCCACGGGGGTCCCGAAAGGTCTCCGGAGAGTAAACACCATGAACTACCGTAGAAAACCGTACGAATACAGGTGTTTTTTTGCCTGCTTCTTGAAAAAGCTTAGCACGCGTATACTTCGAGACGGGTTCATCGCCTACTTTTCCATAAGCTTCAAAATACCCGTGGGCTCCTGCACCCCTAGCATGTACAACACGTTCCGGAATACGCTCTCGATCAAAATGAGATATTTTCTCGATAAAGTGGTAGTTTTCGAGCGTCGACGGTCCGCGATTGCCTACCGTCCGTATATTTTGATTATCTGTAATTGGATGACCCTGTCGATCCGTTAAAGTCATATCTTCTTTTTCCTTGTCCATAGGGCAGAGCTCCACCTTTCTTCAGATATGTATAGTATTTTCTACCATAATTCTGAAAAGTATGCGAAACCCACTGACAAGAGATGTTATGAAAGTTACAATTTTTATTGGCATTTGAAATAATGACTGTTATATTTGAAAATACTATGTGTTATAAGCTTAGCAACTTGGGATCGACAGAATGGAGAGGCGGAATTACATGCAACAATTTTTAGATAGTATGATTAGCGTAACAAATGATTTTTTATGGTCGAAAATATTGGTGATCCTTCTTATTGCTTGTGGACTTTATTTCACCGTAAGATCGAAATTTGTACAGTTTGGTATGTTCAAAGAAATGTTTCGGGTTCTTAAAGGATCTAATGAAAGGTCAAAAGATAGTATTTCATCCTTCCAGGCCTTCTGCATCAGTATGGCGGCGAGGGTAGGGACAGGTAATATAACGGGAATCGCAATTGCTATTGCGATAGGTGGTCCAGGGGCTATCTTCTGGATGTGGGTGATTGCCATTATTGGATCAGCGTCTGGTTTTATAGAAAGCACTTTGGCACAGGTATATAAAGTGAAGGATAAGACCGGATTTCGCGGTGGGCCTGCCTATTATATGGAGAAAGGCCTGAACAAGCGCTGGATGGGAGCGATATTCGCGGTTCTGATTACATTATCCTTCGGGCTTGTATTTAACGCGGTCCAATCGAATACGGTCACAGTGGCCTTTGAGAATTCATTTGGCACCAATCGGGCCATTCTTGGCCTTATAATGGCTGCTACCTTTGCGCTGGTTATCTTCGGCGGTGTTAAGCGTATCGCAAGAATGTCCGAATATATTGTGGTGGTAATGGCAGGAATCTACATTGGGGCTGCTCTTATTATTATGCTGATTAATATTACAGAGCTCCCGGGAGTTCTCGCACTCATTGTGAAAAGTGCCTTCGGATTTGAACAAGTCGCTGGTGGCTCTCTTGGTGCAGTAATTCTACAGGGCGTGAAGCGTGGTTTGTTCTCTAACGAAGCGGGCATGGGGAGTGCGCCAAATGCTGCAGCAACGGCAACCACAAGTCATCCGGTGAAACAGGGGCTAATGCAAGCCCTGGGCGTACTCACGGATACGTTACTCATTTGTTCGAGTACGGCATTTATTATTTTACTGTCTGATGCCTACAAGCAGCCTGGGCTAGATGGGATCAAGCTGACACAAGCCGCATTAAGCGAGCATATTGGTTCGTGGGCATCTGGATCACTAGCGATCATGATTTTATTGTTTGCCTTCAGTACATTAATTGGAAATTATTATTACGGTGAGACTAATATAGAATTCTTGAACTCCAACAAAAAAGTATTATTATTCTATAGATACAGTGTCTTGGCGATGATTATTTTTGGTTCCGTAGCAAAGGTTCAATTGGTATGGGATTTGGCTGACTTATTTATGGGTTTCATGGTTATCGTGAATTTGATTGCCATCCTGCTATTATCCAAAGTGGCCTTTGCCGCCTTGAAGGATTATAAGCAGCAGAAACGTGAAGGGAAGGATCCTGTTTTCTATAAAGACAGCATTCCGGGGCTCGAGAACGTTGAAGGTTGGGACAATTCTTCAGATATAAAAAGATAGAAATGTATTTGAAGAGCTCAGGAGACTGAGCTCTTTTTGCTGTCAGATTAGAAAAACGAGCCTTTAGAATTGCTTCTATAGGCTCGTTTTGCATAGAGAATATTTAAACAGTCTTTTTTAATCTAGTATTTAACCTGCCGCCCACACATCTAACTCAATTTTTAATTCTAGTAAACCTAATCCTTTAACATAAGCAATGGTCATTGAAGGAGGCGTCATCCCGAATACTTTATTCCAAATTTCATAGAAATGATCCCAATCGATTTCTTCAGTGGCCCAAATGTTGATTTTGATTACGTTATCGGGAGTCAACTTTTGAGAAGAGAGGACTTCCACAATATTACTCATCGTGTTTGTTACTTGTTGATTAAAATCTGTAGGGATATTACTATTTTGATCGATTCCAATTTGACCAGAAAATACATACATTTCAGCGTTTCTGCTTATTTTTGTTACATGACTGTAGTTACCAACGGGTTTCGCAATATTTTCTGGATTATATCTTGTAATCACATGATTATTTAAGTTCATTTTTATGAAGTCTCCTTTAAATAGAAGATACATAACGATAGCTAGGTTATATATCTCCACTGTTTTTTAGTTTTAATTTTTGACAGACCTATCCTATCCATCATTAATTCTAGAAAAAAACAGCAGTAGAATACCCAATACCAAAAGATAAATATTTTAGGGATCTCTTTTTCATCAGGTATTCCTCCTTCATATTTAAAGTAAGATAACTCCATCAGAATGATAACATTAATCCATGCGTGACGGCAACTTTGCCTCCCTCGGCACAAAAAACACTTACATTAGCGGATATTATGTTGTTATAATAACAAACAGACCGGTTGGTATGTTAGGGGGAATACGTAATTATGGATACAAAATCACTAATGATTGAGAAGGCGACACTCCTTTTTCAACAAAAAGGTTACAAGAGTGTAGGCGTTAGTGAAATTTTAAAAGCTTGTGATGTTACCAAAGGAGCGCTCTATCATCATTTTCCAAATGGAAAAGAAGAACTATTAATTGCTTGTCTAAAGAGCCTAAAGGAAGCAATCACAATAGATATGGAGGACATTTTCAAAAAGCATTCTTCTACGCAAGAGGCCACGCAATTCATGCTTAATAAGTTAATTCACAACTTGGAAACCGAGGGCAAGCTTACAGGCTATACATTTAGCAGTATTGTCAGTGAAATGGCTACGGTCAGTGAGCCTGTCCGCCAAGCATGTAACTCACTTTATGAGAACATTCAGACTATTTACTACACGAAGCTTGCAACTGAAGGCTTCTCAAATGAACTAGCTTCTGATATTGCTTTATGGATGACAACCTCGATTGAGGGAGCGATCATGCTGTGTCAAACGCAGCGATCTACTGCACCTTTAAAGACTATTGCGAAACTATTACCCACAATTTTGAAAGGAAGAACGTCATGAATCTAGAAACAAGATTACCGAGAAACGGCAAAGAGGGCGCATTATACGGTGCAATTATTTGTACACTAACCGTTCTGTTTATGTCTTCATTAAATATCATTTTAGCGGTTGGAGAATTCAATGGGGAAGTTGCTTTATCGATCCTTAAGGTGTTTCCGATCATTTGGGTCATTGTTATGATTATAGAGCCTGTTGTTATTGGGCGTATCGCAGAAAAGCTGACAGCTAAATTCACACAACCTAGTGATAGCTTCAATGCCAAAATTCTATTTCGTATTCTTTTCACCGTACTAGGAATGTCTTTTGTGATGACCTTTATTGGAGACATTATCGGGAATGGATTGAGTTCTGATACGTTCCATCACTTCTTAGCGAATTGGCCAAGAAATTTCCTGATTGCACTGATCGCTGAAAGTATAGTGATCCAGCCTTTTGCACGATTTGTGATGGTAAAGCTACATGCTTCTCAGGATAAAAAGAAGTCCAGCACCGCTGGTATAACTGCATAAGGATTTTCGGAAAAAAACTCGTAACATAAATAAGCTCTCAGGCGAAGCGTTTCGTTTGAGAGCTTTTCTATTACCGTATATAATGATATTTTAGTCGAATAATTGAAACCCTCCTATAACAAAGAAAGCTTAACAATGAAAGGTAATATCGAACATGATGATCTATAGTCGTCTTGCCATAATGATGCCCCCATTTCCCTAGCTAGGCTCATATTCTTGTTGTTCTAGGATATAAGCTTGTAGGAGGGCGAATTTAATATGAAAAAATATGCAGCACCATCTTTACTGCTAATGATTGTTCTTGTGGCTTTTCCGCAAATCAGTGAGACGATCTACACTCCATCGTTGCCGGATATTGCGGTAGCACTTGGGGTCTCTAATAGTTCTGTACAATTAACATTAAGTATCTATTTTATCGGATTTGCTTTAGGTGTTTTGTGTTGGGGTTGGCTCTCTGATTTCATCGGACGGAGACCTGCCATGCTGGGTGGCCTCATTGTATATGGTATTGGATGCTTGATGTGTTTTAACTCGGAATCCATTACTCTACTTCTGGTCAGCCGTTTCATTCAAGCGTTTGGGGCAGCGACAGGCTCAATCATTACACAAACGATTCTTCGTGAGAGTGTATCCGGAAATAAGCGGCATGCCATGTTTGCCCAAATCTCGGCGGTGATTGCGTTTACTCCAGCCGTAGGGCCTCTTATTGGCGGATTCGTGGATCAAGCTTTTGGCTTTCGGGCGGTTTTCTTTACACTAGTAACGATGAGTGTGTTGTTATTTGTATATGCTTTTTGGAAGCTGCCAGAAACGACTGATGTTTCCGCGAGAAAAAAGGTGGCTATTCTACCTATCGTTAAAAGAATGCTCTCATTGCCACGTGTACTGGTGTTTGGGTTACTGATCGGGGGCATCAATGGAGTTTTATTTAGCTATTATGCAGAAGCACCCTTTATATTTATTGAACACTTTAACATTTCACCGGGAGTATATGGTTTTCTAGGTATTGTTGTGGCTTTGGCATCGATAGTGGGAGCAATGATGTCCAAGAGATTATTGAGTCTCTATGCCGCAGAAAAAATAATTCACATCGGCTGTCTAGTCATGGCTACCGGTTCCTTACTATTAACATTAGTATGTAGTCTCGGAACGTTGCCGGATATGATACTGATCGTATGTATCTTGGTAACCCTTTTTGTCATGTTAATGGGGGCCGGTATCGCCTTACCTAATTGTCTAAGTCTTGCGCTTGTCAATTTTCAGGATGTTGTGGGAACAGCAGGTGCGATCTTCAGCTTGGGATATTACTTATTAGTTAGTTTGGCGACATGGGGAATGAGCGCCCTGCATAATGGTTCATTACTGACGATGCCCATCTATTTCTTAGGGATTAGCGGCGGAATGTGGTTATTAAGTAGAAAGTTTATTGTAGCGGAATAGAATTTTTATAAGTGATTTGCAAAGAGAAGGTATGGAATGGGGCATCCATATAATAATGGCAGTCTGGAACCTTTTGAGTTCCGGACTGCTTTTTATTTGTTAGTCTACTTCCGGCACAATGACTTGGATATGACGAGGGAGAACACTTAGCGAAATTGGTAAAATCGGACCTTCTTCACCATCCACATTGGTTCTTACAGCTTCTGGAGAGCTTACAGTTACATTTTGGGCCGTGAAATAGACAACGTCTTTATGATCCTTAAGACTGCCAAGTAATAAAGAAATACTGGCTGTAATGGTATTGAGTATACTGAGGTCTTGAATAATAAAACAGTGAAGCAGACCATCGTCAACCGCAGCATCAGGGATCAGATTCTCGAATCCGCCAACGGAGTTGGTTAACACGGCGAGAAAAAGCGGGGAATCGCCTTGCCATGTTTTCTCGTCATAATGAATAACAAGAGGGTGCGGGGAAGTGCTTGTAAGTTGTTTTAGGCCTTCTTTCAAATATGCCAATGAGCCGAGCTTGGTTTTCTCTTCGATTGTTACGGAGGATAAGGATCCGGCGATTGAACCTACAGCAACAACATTTCCGAATAAGCGGTCATTTAAGCAACCAATATCTACTGTCTTTACGTTAGAGGAAGCAAGGGTTTGAATGGCTATTTCGGGATTCAGTGGAATCTGTAACGCGCGGGCAAAATCATTAACTGTTCCTAAAGGGACTACACCTAACTTTGGGTGTTGTTTCTGATTCATAAGACCATTAATGGTCTCGTGAAGTGTGCCGTCCCCGCCAATGGAGACGACTAAATCGTAACACTCCTCACAGGCAGTGATACAATAACGAGTTGCATCTAGTTCTTTTGCCGTCTCCTTGATTGTAACCAAGTAGCCTTGATCAGCTAGAACTCTTTCTGCATATCTGACATATTCGCCAGCTTCTTCTTTACCAGATGAGGGGTTAATAATAATCATAGCTTGCGGCATAGGGATTATCCTCTCTTATTCAATCTAATACCTATTAGATGATTACCCCAAAGTGGTATAGCAGAAATCATAACAACCTAAAAAAGGTGAGCAAGAACGACCTAAGTCGCCTTACTCACCTATTTATATATACATAATTCTTATATTTCTTCTGGATTAATAGACCTTGTCACCATTAAAAATGGAATTCTTAACGATAACATAATCGACTTTACGAATGGCTTCTAATTTATTGCCCCCAGCATAAGAAATCGAGGACTGAAGATCCTGCTCCATCTCTCTCAAGGTTTCTGCTAAAGCGCCTTTGTGTTCGACAACTATTTTTTTGCCCTCAACATTCTTCTTTTCACCTTTTTGGTATTCAGAAGCGGAGCCAAAGTACTCTTTATACAGCTTTCCATCGATCTCGATGGTATCACCAGGAGATTCTTCATGCCCGGCAAATAGGGACCCGATCATGACCATAGAAGCGCCAAATCTAATAGATTTGGCGATATCCCCATGTGTCCGAATACCTCCGTCAGCGATAATAGGCTTACTTGCAGCTTTGGCACACAAGCGTAGTGCTGCTAATTGCCAGCCACCTGTTCCGAATCCTGTCTTAATCTTCGTGATACATACTTTCCCTGGCCCAATTCCCACTTTAGTAGCGTCGGCCCCAGCGTTCTCTAATTCTCTAACGCCTTCAGGAGTTCCCACGTTTCCAGCAATAACGAAACTAGCAGGCAAATACTGTTTAATATGTTTAATCATTCGAATGACAGCCTCGGAATGACCATGTGCAATATCGATCGTAATGAATTCCGGAATCAACTGTTCGTTAGCTAATTGTTCAACAAAATCGTATTCTTCTTCTTTGACTCCGACACTAATGGATGCGATTAATCCGCGGGCGTGCATTTCTTTGATGAAAGACGTACGCTTCTCCGGCTCAAAACGATGCATAATGTAGAAGTAGCCATTTTCTGCTAAGAAGCTGGCGATCTTCTCATCTATGATGGTTTGCATATTTGCGGGTACCACAGGTAATTTAAAAGTATGACCACCTAAGGTGACTGTTGTATCACACTCAGAACGGCTATTTACGATACATTTTGCAGGAATTAACTGAATATCTTCATAATCGAATACTTTTTTCATTATATACACCTCTAAATGCGAACATTATAGTATTTGTTTTGATTATTGTTCGTCCACTTTGTAATGTACAGCATTCCGAACAAGAAGTCAAAATTCTAGTACATTATGGTGTAAATTGGACTTAATTATACGACGATTTGGTGTACGGCTTATGATTCATATAAAAAAGCAGATTATTCATAACGAACCAAAGAAATGAGTATTGCGTTAATATGTACTATCATACAATGCCGGCCATCATATAAAAAAATAGTTGTTTAGAGGTCATCGAGCGATTCAAGCGATATAGACAAAGAAAAACCCCTTCTGCGGTTTGTTCAGCGGAAAGGGCTACATTTTTCTTTGAAATTTATTGTGCTTCTGCCTTGCTTACAGGCACCTGGATTTCATAAGTATCATCAATCCCTGCTAGTTTGACCTGAAGGGTTAATTCGAACTCATCCGGCAGCTGCTCACCTTCCTCGGGAATTATATCCACCAGAGCAGCATTCTTTTGTACAGTATGATCAGAATTGATGATTGGCATCACGCTCATTAAATTTCGCTCACCGTTCACCAGAACGATAAATTCTTCTGTCACCAGAAGACCTCTTTCCCGATTTTCCCAGTGTCCAATTAACTGATCGTCCGTCGTGGTTACTCCCTCGCGTTCAAGGGCAATCGACAGGCGGCTTCCATCGTGGTAAGCCTCAGAGACTTTCAGTGTTACTCCTTCATGGGTATCGCTGATGCCGAGCTTGGTAATAAGGCCATTCTCTGCAGCCAACTTCAGCCCATTATCCACGTTATTATTGAACAGACTGCCTATGACAGGAATTTGTCCCAGTGTATCTGCCATAGCGGGTGAGATAAAGCCAGTGCTGATAATCCCTAGACCAAGTGCAGCTGCTGTAGTGGCGGCGATTAATGTTTTCTTAACCATACGTCCTCGTTTAGTGGTTTTATTCATGGGATTTTCTCCTATCCGGTTCATAATTTGTGTACTAAGGCTATACTGTGGCGTCCCGGTTTCCCGGATCATGCTTTCAATTTGTTCCATTTGTCTGTCATTCGTTGGATTGCGCAAATAATCCGCCTGCCCTTCGTTGTTTATTGGCTTGTTCCATGAGCTTCTGGCGCAAGCGCTGATATTTTTTTCGTACGGTTGCTGCCTTACAGTCCATGATTTGACCAATCTCTTCAAAATTGTATTGCTCCACTGCTTTCAGCAATAGAATGTGCCTTTCCTCTGAAGTGAGATAGGTCAGTAACTCAGTTAAAGGCGATTCCGGCTCTGGAATGTGCTCCGTGGCTTCCTCCTGTTGTTTGAAGTACGATACAATCTTTAACCTTCGATGCTGTTTCTTTAGCAGGTTTAGGCTGTGATGATAGGCAAGCTTGTACAACCATGCAGAGAAGGAGACAGTAGGCTCATAACGGTGAATATCTTGATAAGCTTTGATGAATATTTCTTGAACGGCATCTTGAGCTTCTTCCCGGTTTTTGAGCAGATGATAGCAATAGATGTACATGGGTTTTTCAAATCTGTGGATGATAGATGTATAAGCCTCATGATTTCCCGACTTAACCAGTGAAATAGCGGCCTCTATTTGCTCTGTAGCAGCGCCACTAGGTCTAGCTTCTTCCAAGCGATCACCTCCTTTGCTTTTCGTTTATATAACAATTTCAAGTCGTTGATTTGTGACATTGTTTTGTTTAGAATCTCAGAGACGTCGATAGTGACCTCTATGGAATTTGTAGCATCAGCATAAATGTCATTCCAACTCATGACCTTTTGTAACTAGTAAGGTCCCAGGGGGTTACACTATAATAAAGGTCAAGTCAGCACAGTATATAGGGGGCAATGTCTTGTTTAATCTGGTCAAACAGTGGTTCTGGTACGATTGGCTCGTCCTCCTGTTTCGGATTTGTTTTTCTACTTCTTTATTGATTACCATGTGTTATCTTTCGGACAATTTTACGATTCCTTTTTGGATCGCGTTTGTTTGGGGCTTGATCGCTTTTTCAGTGCCTTGGTTCTGTTTGCAACTGCATTATAAATATTATCTGATTGCGGAGATACTTCTTTCGGGTGGTCTATGTTTATATTTGGCTGCGCTATTTCCTGAATCCTATGTAACTTTTTTACCTACTGCCTTTATGATTGCTAGCAATAGTGCACAGAAGTCTTATCGTTGGTCAGCACCGATTACGGTTATTTTGATTCCAATTCTGTTGTCTAGGTTGTCACAGCAAGTGGATGCTGTATCGATGATCTTGAATATTGGCTTGGTGTATACGCTTGGCTTCGCCTTTCATTTACTGATGGTCAATCACAAGCAGAGCGGAATCATTAAGGATCAGAATGCGGTCTTGGAGCAGTATATCTCACAAGTCGAGCGTATGACACTTCTGGAAGAACGAGATCGGTTGTCCAAAGATCTGCATGATACGGTGGGGCATTCTTATACATCCATTCTTATGGGGCTAGAGACTTTACGTACGGAGGTGAACACTTCGGACGGGGCGCAAAAGATAGATGCCTTGTTAAAACTAACTCGCCATGGCCTAGATGACGTTCGGAGATATTTGCACCAAGTGGGTTCTTCGCAGGATTCGTTGACGCTTATACAGTCTCTGCAGAAATTAGTGGATGATTTTCAAACCTTCTCTAAGGTTAAGATTCGCCTAAGAACGTTCGGAGAGGCCTACACAGTATCCAAGCAGGCTCAAATGACATTATACAGATGTCTCCAAGAGTCAATAACCAACGCTGTACGCCATGGTCAAGCCAGTGAAATTGTCATTAGTCTCCATTACGAAGAGAAGTTGATCCGGCTGGATGTGCAGGATAATGGATTAGGCGCAGAGGATTTAACAGCAGGGTTTGGTCTGAACGCAATGAAGGAACGAGCTTCTAACTTGCAAGGGCAAGTGTATGTTTATTCAAAGTTAGGAGAAGGGACCTTAGTGACCTGTAGTTTGCCGAGGCTTGAAGAGATACAGGAGGAAACGGTCCGCTTACTACTGGTAGATGATCAGCCTTATATCCGGGATAGTCTGCGAATTATTTTAGAGCAGGAACCCGATTTTGAGATCATAGGTTTAGCAGAGAATGGTGAGCAAGCAGTAAGCTTCTGCGAACAGGATCAACCTCACGTGGTGCTAATGGACTTAAATATGCCAGACATGGACGGTGCGGAAGCAACGAAGCTTATTAAGCAAAAGTGGCCAGGGGTACGCGTGCTGATCCTGACTACTTTTCAAGAAACAGATTTGGCAGTCGAAGCACTGCAAAACGGGGCAGATGGCTACTTGTTAAAGTCTACTGAACCGCAGGAGCTATTCGAAGGGATACGTCTCGTACATCGGGGTGTGAAGATGATAACACCAGCTATTACGAATGTATTAATTGATCATTATGAGATGCATCCAACATCTGAAGCGCAGACTGAGCAGAGTAATGAGTATGGGCTGACCCCGCGCGAGCTGGAAATTCTAGAATGCCTGTCAAAGGGCATGCGTTATAAGTCTATTGCAGCTAAATTGTATTTGTCCGATGGCACGGTGAGAAATTACGCTTCTACCATCTATGCTAAGCTAGGTGTACGGAATCGCGAAGAGGCTGTTGAGAAAGCCTTTGGTACTTTGGAATAACTAAAACCGAATGATCTGAAATTGAAGCGCGAGCACCTTGTTGTCTATATTCCCTTACGGGAGTAGGCAATAGGGTGCTTTTTTTGTATGAAAAACTGTCATATGACATTACGGCACTGGTCGATTTTACATCAGAAGCGCTAGCATGGGAGTTGCTTAGATGAACAAATTTTTATTGCAGAGAGGGAGAGAAGAAAATGAATCAAATGATCCGGAAACATGTGAGGAATTTCTGTTTCTTATTAATTACTTTTGCCACAGGGCTGTTTTACCTTTGCTTTTATTTGGTAGGCATCACCTTTGGAGTTGCAATGTCCTTCACCATAGTAGGGATTCCGATCCTTTATTATGTTTTGCGTTCTACCGAAACCTTTTTACAGCATGAGCGAATTCGAACGAAAATCTATACGGATATCTCCGTTCGCACGCTTCCAACCCGATCTCAAGAAGAAGGCAGCATGTGGGAACGGGTTAAGGCAGAGTTTCTAAATGAACATAACTGGAGAGCGATTATTGGACTGATGCTGCACGGTATTATCGGAATGCTCAGTCTAATCTGTGCAGCTCTTTTTTACTTCGCTCCGATTATTCTTTTGCTGGCACCTATCTTGTACTTATTTGATGTCACGTCTATCTCATTATTCGGGATTGAAAATAAAACGCTGAGCAGTTCACTTCTTTTCATGCTATTAGGTGCGGTATTTCTATGGATAGGTGCTTATCTCGGCAACGGTTTGGTAAGGATGATCGGCTTGTACACGCGGCGCTTAGTGAAGAATTTTGCTAGAAGATAGTCATAAACAGAAAGAAGGAAGATTAATGGTAGCCTCAGTTTCATTTATAAAATTATTCTCGCAATCTCTATGGATGATGTGGGAGAGCGTATTTGCTGTCATAACCAAATTTCGCAGTCAGTCTGTGCGCACATATGGGATATGTAAATTGGTAGTGGTGAAGTATCACGGGGAAAGTGTGGTCTGCCAAGATGGGCACCAGATACTTCCCGGTGATTGGGTGGGTGAGCTTCATCTGGATAATCGTCAGGTCGTGCAGCTGACACGTACATTTGGTGCAGATCGAGCGGGAATCCGTACTGCACGTATGCTCCGTGAGGCTATGAAGGAGATCAGTCGTGATCTGGACAACAATCCAGAACTAAGCAAAGTGCAGGCGTTAACGGGGATTACGCTACTTCACCGCGGAATCATTCATGGCATAGGGTTTGAGCAGCATCCTATCAAGTCCAAATGGCAGCGGCGATGGTTCGGAATCTATCTTCGGTTCTTACTTCGGATGTTGCATCCTGAGGGGAAACATCGCGTTGAGGACAGCACGGAGAAGTTGTCTCCTAAGATGCTCGTGCTTAGTAAGCAGTCTTTGAAAGCACGGTTTGCTCCTCGAAGGAAAGAGGCGGTTTCCTGATGCTAACGTTCATTATTCTAGCTATAGATATAATTGTTCTCTTTATGATCGTTCCTTTTGTGATTACCCGCATTTGGGGATGGGGAGTTCATACGGAAGGAGGAGCCGTGAAGGAAATTGCTTTTACGTTCGATGATGGCCCAGATCCTTGTTATACACCTGAACTGCTGGACTTGTTACATGAGCATGACGTTAAAGCGACCTTCTTCGTATTAGGCAAAAAGGCTGAGCAATACCCGGATATAATCGAGCGAATGCACCGGGAAGGACATCAGATCGGCATTCATAATTATGCGCATACGCCTAATTGGATCTACTCCCCATGGACGAATAGACGGAAGCAAGTAGATCGAACTGCTGATATTGTGGAACGAATCACAGGCAAACGTCCTATCTTTTACCGCCCGCCTTGGGGCCTTCTGAATCTAGGGGATCTCTTTTTAATCAGGAAGACTTATCGGATCGTGTTGTGGTCTGTCATGGTCGGAGACTGGAAAGCGTCAGTTAGTGCAGAGCAATTAAAGCATGCCTTATTAAAAAAAATTAAACCAGGCTCCATCATCGTTCTTCACGACAGTGGAGATACGCCTTGGGCAGATGAAGAAGCGCCATTGAACATGATCACAGGACTGGAAGAGGTCTTAAAGGAGATTCCTAGAAGGGGGTTAAAGGGCCTGCGGGTGGATGAGCTGCTCAACAAGGAAGCTAGTCGTATTGGAGAAGCTAGATCCAGAGTCAACCATCACGGTCAGATTAATCTGTAGCTATGGATGACATGATGTCACTAGATTGGAAGGGAAATCCGACATTGAAAAAGAAAACCGTTCGAACTATCGTTATGACCGTTGCTGTAGTATACATGGTGTTGATTTTTGCAGGTCTATGTATGTATACATTTTCTAAGTTTAATGAAATTCTCAGTCATGAAGTTGAACAAAAGCTTAACTATAAGGTGGAGCTTACTTCTACTAAACTAAATAGTCGATTCTCGAATGATTTCGAGAAGAGCTTGGCTGGAATGAGGGAGGATGCAGGTTATTATTTTGTCATAGATAAAGCTGGTCGATATGTAGCAAGCCAGAACCCTAAGCACGTTATAGGCAAAGCTATATCTGATGAACCGGACATACAGCTGCAAAAAGTCGGTCAGGTCATAGCACAATCTACGGGAACTAGTGGTACGGAGAACTCGAAGAATGTCTATGCCTTTACAAGAATCGGCGATACAGATTATAAGTTAGTGCTGGTGATGCCTGTAAAACAGATTTTGGAGCCTATGATGGATAACCAATATTTAATTATAAGCGGTTTTGTTATCGCTCTGATTATTTTTATTGTCTTACTCTTCATTATCTTAACCCGCCTTATTGTACGACCGCTTCGCAGAATCAATGAGCATGTAATGGAGCTTGTTGAACACGGAGGCGATCTGACTAAGAAGCTGGACATGAAGCGAAATGATGAGATTGGGATGTTGGCGTATTCTATGAATCAGTTTCTGGATAACATTCGGGCCATCGTCAGGAATGTCACGTCACAGGCCAATCATCTGAATGAAAATGCAGGGATACTTCAAGTTTCAGCAGAGCAGACAAATGAGACATCCAAGCAAATCACAACGATTATTACGGATATGGCTGTGAGGTCGACGGAGCAAGCAGAACATGTGCGGCAAGTACTCACGATGATGGAACGGACAGTTGAAATCTCCGAGGAAATTATGCAGGAGACGGTAAATACAGTTCACGATTCCAATCATTTAATAAAAGCCGTGCAAACTGGCCAGCGTGCAAACCAGGCATCTGTAGATCATTTGGAAACTATGGTTAGTTCCATTGAGCGCTCAACAGAAACCATTGCACAGCTGAACAACCGATCCAGCCAAATCGGTGAGATTATTCTCGTGATTTCCGAATTAGCCAGTCAAACGAATCTACTCGCGCTTAATGCAGCCATTGAAGCGGCCCGCGCTGGAGAGCAAGGGAAAGGTTTTGCAGTAGTTGCAGGAGAGATCCGTAAGCTTGCTGAAGGTTCCGAAAGAGCAGCCGAGCAGATTGCCAAGCTTGTTGGCGCGATTCAAGCGGATACGAATGCAGCGGTCAAAACGATGGAATCAAGTCAACAAGTGGTCAATCAACAGAATGACTTAGTATTACAAGGGCAACAATCCCTAGAGGAGATCGTACAGAAGGTTGATCTAACGACCCAAAGCACGCTGCGCATTCAAGGCATATTTGGTGAGTTATCTACCATGTCACATCAATCATTGAAGGCGCTAGTGCAATCTTCGCAGCTCATTGATCAGTCGGCATCTTCCTCACAGGAAGTAGCGGCTTCCACGCAGGAGCAACTTGCGACTATCGATGAGATGACGACCAGACTTAGAGAACTCAGCGAGTTATCTGTATTTTTAAAGTTAGAAGTTGGGATATTTACGATATAGTCTTATGCTAAAAACCTTTCAAACATTTTTATATAGGAAGGGCTATGGTACCATTTAGGATAAAGTGGTTCGCACCTATATTAAATCGTTGAGAAAAAGGATGGGGTAGCATGTTGAATGCTTCTTACTGGTTAACCAATATAAGATTAGAGCAGGGTTATGTTATTGAGGATGGACAAGTGGTTGGTACGGATACGAAGGTTTGTCATATCCGAATTGACGGAGATAAGATTTCAGAAGTGGTTGGAGCGGACGTAGAGCTTCAGAGTCATCTACCTAAATATGACTGCAAAGGGTTATTGATGCTTCCTTCTTTTGAGGAGGCGCATATCCATTTAGATAAAACATATTTCGCTGGACCCTGGAAAGCGGTAAAGCCTGCGGCCGGTGTCTTCGAACGCATTGAGGAAGAGAAGGTATTATTGCCTAAGCTGCTGCCTATGGCGAGACAACAAGCGGAGAGCATCTTGACGCTTATACAGCGTTTCGGTGCGACACATGTGCGTAGTCATTGTAATATTGAGCCTGTCAGCGGTCTGAAGCGTTTAGAAGCAACCCTGCAAGCTTTGGATACCTTCTCCGGAAAAATTTCATTTGAAATTGTAGCTTTTCCGCAGCATGGTCTGCTTCGCTCTAATTCTGTTGAATTAGTAAAGCAATCTCTGGCAGAGGGGGCAACCTATGTAGGTGGTGTCGATCCATACTCCGTGGATGGAGATATCGAGAAGTCACTCCAGACCATGGTCGAGCTAGCGGTAATGAATAATGCTGGCATTGATCTTCACTTACATGATGGAAAAGAAGCAGGAAAACAGACATTGTCGCGTTTGGCTGATCTCACAGAAGAAGCTGGCTTACAGGGCAAGGTGACCGTTAGTCACGCATTCTGGTTCGCAGGTGCTCCGCAGCAGGAAACAGAAGAAATGGCTACACGGATGGCATCACTTGGTATGGGTATTGCATCCACAGTTCCTATTGGAAGAATGATGATGCCATTACCGATGCTGCACAGCCAAGGTGTACAAGTGAAACTGGCAACAGACAGCCTTACGGATCACTGGTCTCCTTTTGGAAATGGAGATCAATTGGAGAAGGCGGGACGGTACGCAGAGTTATATGGGTGTAGTGATGAACGGTCACTATCGCAATCCCTTAGATTCATAACAGGAGGGATAACGCCTCTTAATCTTAAGGGTGAACAGGTATGGCCAAAAGTAGGAAACACTGCAAGCTTTGTGTTACTGCATGCCAGCTGCTCGGCCGAAGCAGTAGCAAGAAGAGCGGACCGTCAAGCGGTATGGTTCGAAGGGCGTCTCGTGAGTGGATCATTATAGGGATATGAGAGGTGGATGACATGCTCATCTCTAACCATTTACAACAGTATAAAGCAGCGATGCTCTCTCTTCCGAAGGGAACCGCGCTATCGAAAGACGATCTGCAGGTGGATGAGCTTCTAATGAAGCGAAGCGGGAAGCTTGAAATGTACTATGCACCCCACAATGAATACATCAATCCCTCTGCAAAGGTGATTATTATCGGGCTAACACCCGGTTTTACACAAATGAGAATAGCCATACAAGAAGCAGTCATTGGGTTGAAAGCCGGGTTTTCAGATGAAGAGGTATGCAGAAAAGCAAAAGAAGCGGCGAGATTCGCAGGCTCCATGAGGAGGACGTTAATTCGCATGCTAGATATACTTGGCCTTCATCAGTATTTGAACCTTACCTCTTGTGACCAATTGTTTCAGGAGCAGCAAACGAATTTGCATACCACCTCTTTACTGCGTTTTCCTGTATTTGTAGAGAAGAAAAATTATAGTGGGGCACATCCTAAGCTGCGATCAGATTCATTCCTTAGAGAATGTGCATTATTGTCGTTAGAGCAGGAGCTGGGCATCCTGAGCCAAGCTTTAATTATTCCTTTAGGAAAAACGGTGGAGGAAATGCTTCAGCTGTTGGTATCTGAGGATAAGCTCGATGATCACCGCTGTTTATGGGGATTTCCTCATCCTTCTGGAGCGAACGGACATAGATTTAAACAGTTTGCCAGCCAGCGAGATAACATGACAAAGACGCTCCAAGATCATTTATGGAACGGCTGAGTGATCAATCTTATCGCAACATTTGTTCTGGACCTCCCGTCAAGAATGATAGAGTAACACAATTTCATTCATCTCAGGAGGTATAATTCACTATGAAAACATTCAAAGTAATCGGAGCGGTTCTGGCTGGCACGCTCATAGCATCGAACGTCATCTCTGCTGCCCCAATCCAGCCAGCTCCAGTCACACCAGCGGCTAATTCCTCAGTGCCGCAGGATTCTTATGGTGGTCTAAAATATGTGCTAGTCATTGATGGTAACGGCTTCTCCCCAGTCGATGTTCCGCTATACGTAGGTTCAAGTAAGGAAGTTATGATCCCTATCCGTACAGCAACGGAAGCGCTTGGATATAAGTTAACATGGACTCAAAGCCTTCAATCGCTAGGCCTTGAGAAAGAAAGCCAGTCGATATCCTTTCAAATTGCAAAAGATGCTTACCGTAATGGCACATCAATTCATTCGCTAGGTGCTGTACCAGAGCTAAAGAACGGTAAAACCTATGTTCCATTATCTTTCTTCGAAAAAGTATTGGAGCTTGAAGTAGTCGCAGGACCAACTGGAACCATATCGATTAATTCCAAGGAACAAGGAAATGGAGAGACTGCCTCAGACACGATCAAGCAAGGATCAATCACTAGTATCTATAAGGGCGAGCAAAATGCTGAAATCGGCCTCAACGGCTATGGTCATGGCGTTCGCTTAGGCATTTCTGATGAAACGGAAATCGTATCTGCTGATAATAAGAAGCTAACCTTTGCTGATCTGCAGCTAGGCATGTCCATCGAGGTTGAGCACAGTATGGTCATGGCTATGAGCATGCCGCCATTGGCGGGCGCGATCAAGATTGTTGTGAAAGACCAAGCTCCGGATCAGCAGACCCTGGGAACGGTTGGCGTGATCGAAGAGGTTACTTCTTCAGATAATGGCATGACCCGCGTTGTAATTAAAGGCGATAAGCTCAGTGATTCTTCCTTCGAGACGATTGTTCTAAATACTACAGACACTACGACTATTCTCGGCACGAAAGATAATCAGAAGATTGCCACAAGTGAGCTGAAAAAAGGTGACAAAGTGTATGCGTTCTACGGTCCGATGTTAACCAAGAGCTTGCCACCTATCGGCCAAGCGACCAAAATCGTTGTAGAAAACTAATTTACATGAAATCGAAGAAATAACGGATGACATGGAAAAAGACCGGCGAGGTGTAGGTCAAGCTGTCTACACGGCTTAAATAGCTTTCTTTTAAAGCTACGAATTTATCACCATCACCGATGAGCAAATCTCGCTTCAGCACGGAAACCGTTAAGCTACCCAAGAAGCCGCTCAAACTGATTAACATGCCTGACAGGAAACCGAAAATTGGGTTGAGCGGCGTCAGGTAGGGATAGATCAAATAGGAGACCCCGGTTGTTACGACAAATGCACAGGCAAAACCTTCCCAGGTCAAATACGGGTTGGCAGTTGGGACCACTTTGCGCTTTCCCATATAGAGGGATGCGAGATAGTGGACCACATCATTCAGCTGTGTCAGCACTACTAGGAATAATACAAGCCCCGCCCCATACTCCGGTGTAGCAAATTGAAAATAGGCTAAGTGACTAAGTCCGAAAACCATCAGCATTAATCCCCACTGGGTTGAACTAACACTACGCAGGAAGCCAACGGTCCCTTTATTAATAAGCCTAGGTAGCGGTAGGAGTAAGAAAACATAGACTGGAATAAACACAATAAACATCCCGTACCACTCGATATAAATCCAGTAGAACTGTAGAGGAATGGATAAGTACGCCCACAGAAATAATCTGCGGTCGGATTTTCGTGACTTTATCATGGAGAAATATTCTTTGAGTGCGAAGAAGGTCAGCACCATTAGTGCCAACAGTGAGACGACTGGATTAAAGAGAGTAGCTAAACAAAAGATAAAAAGCATGCCCCACCAGGTTTTGATGCGGAAGCCGATACCCGTATAGTCTTTACTGGGCTGTAATTTGCCTATAACTACATACATCAAGTGAATGGCCGATAAGGCCGCAAAAATCAGGATTACCGTTAATAGAGAGCGGTCGATAGCTAATCACCAACTTGTCGTAGAGTAGATTCCATTAATGGGTTCATATGTTATTATGAAGGAAACGTTCAATCTTGATAAGGGGAAAATTGTAAATGGCAGATGATCCATCGGTCTTTATCTTGCTTACGAACACCGGAACGCTCTTTACGAAGCTTATCCAAGGCTACACGAGAGCTCCTTATAATCATGCCTCGATCTCCTTTAATCGGGAGCTTTCCGAGTTATATAGCTTTGGCAGAAAGCACCCAAGCAACCCTCTAAACGGAGGGTTCGTGAAGGAGAATATTAAGACGGGCACGTTCAGCAAATATCCAAATACGACGTGTGTTCTATATGAACTTCAAGTTACAGCCCGTGAAGTGGAGAAAATGGAGCGGGTACTCAAAGTCTTTATCCGAAGCCGGCAAAAGTACCTCTATAATATTCTCGGCGTGATTGGTATCGCACTGAAAGAACCTGTCGAATTCAGCAACTCCTACTTCTGCTCACAGTTTGTAGCGGAAATTCTGGAGAGGTCTGGCATTAAGCTATGGAACAAGCTGCCCGCGCTCGTAACGCCGGATGATTTTCGGCAAAGCGATCGGCTGAAGCTGATTTATCGAGGCAAATTAAGTGAGTACGAACCTAAAAGCTAAGGGAGAGTATTGGGATGAATAACAAAGAACGTTTCTCAAATCGGGTAGATTCGTATGTGAAATATCGCCCGAGTTACCCTAAAGAAGCCATTGATTATTTATACAATACGATTGGGCTAAAACCGAATTGTGATATTGCGGATATTGGCGCAGGAACAGGAATATTTTCGGCACTGCTTCTGGAGCGCGGGAGTCGTGTGACTGCCGTTGAACCAAATCCGGAAATGCGTACAGCTGCGGAGGAGATGCTCGCAAAGGATAACCATTTTCGCGCATTGCCTGGGTCTGCCGAGAAGACAGAATTGCCAGACCAGTCTGTAGACTTTATCGTATGTGCCCAGGCGTTTCACTGGTTTGATAGGGACGCAGCGCAATTAGAATTCAAGCGGATTCTTAAACCGGGTGGAAAGGCAGTTCTGATATGGAATTCTCGGCGTACTTACGGTACCCCATTCCTGGAGGAATATGAGCAGCTTGTGCAAACCTTCGGCACCGACTACACTGGGGTTAATCATAAGAACATTACCCCTGAAATCCTTAGCTCCTTTTTTAAGGCAGGGCAGATGCAAGTAGCGCACTTTAGCAATCAGCAGGTGTTTGATTTTGAGGGATTAAGCGGACGGGCGAGATCATCTTCCTACATTCCAGCCCCCGGAGATCCACGTTTCGAGAGTATGATGACGGAGCTGAGGAACCTATTTGAACGAAATAAACAGGATGATAAAGTATTTTTTGAATATGAGACCGAGGTCTATTGGGGCGAAGTATAGTATATGATCAGCATATTAAAAAGACTCAAATCCTAGTGATAACAGGGATTGAGTCTTTTTTTACTTTTAGTCATGAAAGATGAACGTAAAAGGTGGTGGATTCGCCGACCGTGCTTTTGGCGTAAATTTTTCCTTTATGTTGTTCAACGATGGATTTGGCAATCGCCAGCCCTAGGCCATAACCCCCTTGTGTACGCGCTCGGGAAGCATTCGTACGGTAGAAACGGTCAAAGATTCTCGCTAAGTGCTCCGATGCAATGCCCTCACCCGTATTGGTGACCGATAACACCATATCATTATGGTGGTTTTTAAGGGATAAAGTGACTGAGCCTTTAGGATTCGTATATTTTACAGCGTTGTCTAAAAGGATCATAATCACTTGTTTAATTTGTTCACTATTCCCTAGCACGATCAGGTTAGGTTCAATGTCATATTCAAGCGAAATATGCTTTTCGAAGATAACAGCTTCCATTGTTAAAATAATATTCTCAACCGCTTCGCTCAAATTGAATTTCGAATAGATCAGGGTCGATCTGGAATCGTCCATCTCGGTTAGGTATAGCAGATCATTGGTCAGACGGGTCATTCTCTCTGTTTCCGACTTGATATAGTGCAGCCACTTCGATTGATTGTGAATAGTATCATCACTGTTGGAGAGAAGAACATCCGCATTGGTGTTAATAATGGTCAACGGCGTCTTCAATTCATGGGAAGCATCGGCAATAAACTGCTTCTGTTTATTAAAAGCCTCCTTCACCGGTGCGATAGACCGATTAGCGAAAAACCGGCTTGTGAAGTATAAAATAATTAGCATCACCGAGCCAACTACAGAGAAGGCATAGATTAGATTGGTGAGGATTTTCTGCTGGGCAGTGATGTCCAGAAATACAAGCATCGCTCCATCATTCGTATGCTGGATGTTGAAGATCCATTTGCTGCTGTCCAAGGTGAACCTTCCGGTATCTTTATCAGCACTTAGAGCCTCTTGCAGAGCTGTAGTATAAAAATCATCATCCATCGTAAATTTGGAATCTTTCCCGATGAGGTTCGACGCTGTATCTATCTTCAGCATAAATGAGACAGACCGTTCCGGAGGTGGAGTTCCGTTATCGATACGTTTATTATCAGCATGGGGTAACTGGGAACTTCCCTTAGTTGAGCCCATTCGTCCTGTATCACCGCCGGGAGACTTGTAGTTCTCCATAATTCTGTGAAGATCCATCTGAATATTGTTTTGGACATCTTGGTACGTAATGACATAAATCGAGATGAAAGCCACCAGCATTATTACGGATATAGTTACTAGATTAACAATAAGAAATCGATTTCTGAGCTTCGTGAACATTAGGCTGTCACCTCTAATACATACCCTACATTTCTGATCGTACTAATGCGTACAGTGGAATTTAAGAAGGTCAATTTTTTTCTCAAAAAAGAAATATACACTTCTACATTGTTGTGCTCTGCCTCCGAATCAAACCCCCATAACTTCTCAATAATTTGTTCCTTGGAGGTTACGGCTTGTTTCCTCAGAATCAGAAGCTCCAATAATTCACTTTCCTTAAGATTCAGCTTGATCTCTTTGCCACCTACGGTAAGCTTCAGAGTCGATGTATTCAATTCAATATCCCCGAACTTTAAAGCATCATCTGGAATAACCTCGTTTTTACGTCTTAGTACAGCCCTTATTCGTGCCAGTAGGATCTCCGAGGAAAAAGGTTTGGCGATATAATCATCAGCCCCATAGTCTAGTCCAGTGACCATATCTGTTATCTCACCCTTTGCTGTAAGCAGGATAACGGGAGTGGATACCCCCTTCTTACGCAGCGACTTGAGGACGCTAACCCCATCCATCTCAGGCAGCATAATATCGAGCAGCAGCAAATCATAAATTCCGCTCAGTGCATAATCCAGACCCGATCTACCGTCATGGACTGCGTCCACCGAATAATTATGTTTTTTTAATATTTGAGTTAAGGCTTCGGCGAGATGAAGCTCGTCTTCTACGATTAATATTCTCATGGTTCTGCCATCCCCTACATAAAACGAGTATTTGTTATTGAGGTCATTATATCAGTATTACCTTTACTGAACCTTAATGAAGGTTGGTATAGAACTGTATTGTGAAAATTGAACAGGTGGCAAGTAACGGAGGGGAATTTTGGAACTGTAGGAGCAATAGCGTCCGCCTTTGTCTGCGGAAGTTCAACATTCACCGCAGTTACGATTTACACCTCTGTTTGTGGGATGTAAAACCATTTAAGATTCATTAAAGGTTTGGGATCTAAGATACATTCATAAGCACAAGAGACAACGATAAACAGAAAGGAATGGTCCCATATGGCGATTGAGGTATTCAACCGTTATGAGAACAAATATTTACTGGATAACGAAGCCTACTATAAATTTTATAACCAATTACTTGAATACATGGAGCTAGACGATTTCAACAAGCAGCATGAGTTTTATTCCATAACCAACTTATATTATGATACTGCGCACAATACGCTGATTCGTAACAGTCTTGCGAAGCCGAAGTACAAAGAGAAGCTGCGTTTAAGAGCTTACGGTGTGCCAAATCAAGATACAAAGGTTTATCTGGAAATCAAGAAGAAGGTGTTCGGGCTGGTGAATAAAAGAAGAACGTCGCTCAAATTGGACGAAGCTTATGCTTTTGTTGCCACAGGCAGGGAGCCAGAATTCGAGGACTACATGAACAAACAGGTGATTGAAGAGATTAAATACTTTTTAACGCGATATGAATTGCAGCCTAAAGTGTATCTGTCTTATGACCGCAAAGCGTTGTTTTGTAAAAATAATCGTGATTTAAGAATCACGTTCGATACGAATATCCGAAGTCGGCGGTACGATCTCAAGATGGAGCATGGCGTTTATGGCGAACCATTACTAGAGCCGGGTCAGTGGCTGATGGAAGTAAAGGCTGAAAATACGATTCCGGTCTGGTTAGCAAAAATGCTCTCAGAGCATCAAATGTACCGTACAAGCTTCTCCAAATACGGTAATGAATATAAAAAAATGCTGAAGAACAGTAAAACAGATCGGGGGAGTGCTCTTTATGCTTGATTCATTATTTACCGTAGCAACGAGTACAGAGCTAACGTTTATCAACGCAATTCTAACTATTTTTATAGCTATCGCCCTTGGCGGGATCATTAGCTACACCTATATGAAGACAAATTCCGGCGGGTATTCGCAAAGCTTCACACTCACGATGGTACTGCTGCCCGTAATTGTGGCCATCATCATTCTGCTTATTGGCAGTAATGTTGCCAGAGCCTTCAGTCTTGCCGGAGCATTCTCCATCATTCGGTTCAGAAGTGCGCCTGGCGATCCGAAGGATATCACCTTTGTATTGTTCACCATGGCATCAGGACTTGCCTGCGGGGTAGGTTCTTTCGGATACGCGGTGTTGTTTACCCTTATTCTGTGCGCCCTGATGTTTATTCTTAATCGGACTAATTTTGGGGTAAGAACAACATCGCAAAAAACACTAAAGGTAACTATTCCAGAGAGTCTGGGGTATGAAGAAGCCTTCGCAGAAGTTTTCAATACATTTAATGTAGGGTATGAGCTTAAGAAGATTAGAACGACTGAGCTTGGCAGTTTATATGAACTGGTCTACTCCGTTACGCTGAGTGAGGCTGTGAACCAGAAGGAGTTCCTGGATGCGATCCGTACTCGAAATGGGAATCTAGATCTCTCGTTAACCATGACTCCCACTGTAAATGACTATTAAAATGACCGGAAGGATGGATGGAATATGAAAAATTATATAACAGTCAGTAAAATAGGGATTTTGTTATTGTGTGCGGGACTCATGTCGGCTTGCAGCAATAATAATACAACAGCACAGTCTGAAGCTACGTCGAGTGAATTAACGTTGAGCCAGAGTGGAGCTGCTACTGAAGTACAATTGGCAGGTGCTAAGCTGTCGGACTTGGTAACGTTCGATGAAGACGATTCTAATACAAGTTGGACGGCGGACCAATCCACGGATATTGCCCTGGCTGGCACGAGCGCTGTTGTCGAAGGTGCGGGAGCTGAATCCAAAGATGGGTCAGTGGCGATTACTGCAGCAGGAACCTATGTGCTTTCGGGTAAGCTGAGTGATGGGCAGATCGTAATTAATAATCAGGATGACGGAATTGTACATCTGGTGCTGAACGGTGTGAACATTACGGACAGTGACAGCGCTGCAATTTATATTAAAGAAGCGGGTAAAGTGATCATTACCTTGGAGGACGGAACAGAGAACTCCGTATCGGATGGGGCAACTTATGTCTATGCTGATGACACTACAGATGAGCCTAGTGCAGCTATCTTTAGTAAAGCAGACTTAACAATCAATGGCACAGGGAAGCTGTCTGTTTCTGCTAATTATAATGATGGGATTACAAGCAAGGATGATCTCAAAATCATGAGTGGCATCCTTGAAATTCAGGCTGCTGATGACGGGATTGTCGGTAAAGATCTAGTTGCTGTGCAGGATGGAAGTATCAGCATTACAGCTGAAGGTGACGGAATCAAATCGACCAATGATACCGAAACGGATAAAGGCTTTATTGGTATCACAGCAGGAACGTTTGATATTCAGGCTGGCAATGACGGAATTCAGGCGGATACTGCACTTGTAATCGATGGCGGAACGTACACCTTGGTTACAGGCGGAGGCAACGAGAATGGTGAAGTGAAGACAGGTGATCCAGGGACAGGCATGGGCATGAGAGGTAATCGTGGACAAGGAACAGGTGGCCAAGCACCAGGAACAACAGATACATCGACATCAGAAGCAAAGCCAGAGACAATGCCGGAGGCGTCACAGCAGGAAGCGTCAACTACATCAACAACGGCAGAATCCGAAACAGTAAGCACTAAAGGGTTGAAGGCTGGAGGAGATATTAGCGTAAACAACGGAACATTTAACATTGATTCTGCTGATGATGCAGTGCACAGCAATAGCAACGTTGCGATAGCCGCTGGAGAATTTAACATCAAAACTGGCGACGATGGAATTCATGCGGATGCCTTGGTGGCGATATCCGGTGGCAAAATTGATATTACGAAGAGCTACGAAGGGATTGAAGGAGCGAACATCGCGATGTCCGGAGGCGAAGCTCACGTAGTCTCTTCTGATGATGGAGTGAATGTTGCAGGAGGTAATGATGAAGTGACTGTAGGAGGTGGCCCTCAGGAGCAGGATCAGTTCAGCGATGCTGCAGCTAATGTACTCACGATTAGCGGAGGAACATTAACGGTCGATGCCACAGGTGACGGATTGGATTCGAACGGCTCTATCGTGATGTCCGGTGGTACAGTAATTGTTAACGGACCTACTAATGGTGGAAACGGCGCTCTCGATTACGATGGCAGCTTTGAACAGAGTGGCGGTACTCTAATAGCCGCGGGAAGCTCGGGTATGGCTCAGGCAACGTCTGACACCTCCAACCAACATGCAGTCAGCATGACGTTCCCTCAGATCCAGAAGGCCGGAGCATTGGTCCATCTGGAGGATAGCGAAGGAAACACAATCCTAACCTTTGCTCCATCGAAAGATTATCAGTCGCTCGTGATGAGTTCCCCTGATTTGAAAGACGGTGGATCATACACCCTCTACTCGGGAGGTACCTCGACTGGCAGTGAAGCAAATGGATTGTATACGGATGGCGAGTATACTGGAGGAACGAAAGTAGTAACGTTTGAAATCACCAGTAGTGTAACTTGGCTGAATGAATCCGGAGTAACCACCGCGAACACCAATCAAGGCCCAGGTGGCGGTGGTGGTGGAAAAGGAAGACCATAATCTATAAAATGCATATTAAAAGCCACTCCAGCACATTGGAGTGGTTTTTTGGTGGTTGAGATAATTAGTCGCTATTAATAGAGAGCAAATTCTGCTTAATGGGTTGATTTGAAGTCTTTATGATCACATTATGTGAATTAAAAGACAGAATTTGAATCAGCTGCTCGGCCATATGGTTCGCAGTATATTTGAACCCTCCTTTTACCCATTCCATGATTAATCCAAATAGAGCATAGGCCGTATAGCTAGAAAATAATTCGATATTTATATTGTTATTAGTATGATTAACCGCGACTAAGTCCTGCTTGGTTAGCTCCTTTAAGATGTCACAAATCTTATTTTGAAACCCAGGCAGAACATTGGAATTTACAATGATGGTATAAAAATTAGAATAGGAAACGACATGCTCAAAAATTTTGATGCTAGAGGTAGTAAGCTCACTCACCATAAATTTATCGGTATGGAGATAGGGATCTTTATAAGCCTTAATTAAATCCTCCAGCACATCATCAATTAACTCATTCAGAAGTTCTTCTTTGGTTTGATAATGCTTATAGAAGGTTCCACGGTTTAAATCGGCTAGGGTAACAATATCGGTTATCGTAATGGTGCGGAAATTCTTTTTTTCCATGAGTAATATCAATGCATTTTTTAGTTCTTTCCTCGATTTACTTGTTCTTCGATTTTTAAGCAACAGAAGACCACCTAACTGTCTATTTTCTAACCCTATTTCAACACAATCCTGCTTTATATTTATTTATGAACATTTGGTGTCCCGTTTGTATATTGATAGTTAAATTGCAGATGATTAAACTTAAGTAGAATAAATTTTAATCGTTTTAGAGATTTTATATATTAATACATTATAGATAAACGTAAAGGAGACTTCCAACATGAAACTTCAAGACAGAGTTGCAGTTGTTACCGGAGCAGCATCGGGTATGGGGAAATCTATCGCAGAGTTGTACGCTAAAGAAGGTGCTAAAGTAATAGTAGCCGATCTTAACCTGGAAGGTGCGGAACAAGTCGCAGCAGGAATCGTTAGTAATGGTGGAGTAGCTAAGGCGTTAAAAGTAAATGTTGCTCTAGTCGAAGATATCAATAACATGATTGATACCGCAGTAAATGAATATGGAACGCTAGATATACTAGTGAATAATGCGGGTATTATGGATGGATTTGAGCCAGTTGGTGATATTAATGATGAGAGATGGGATCTTATCTTTGACATCAATACCAAAAGTGTAATGCGGTCCACACGTAAAGCGCTACCTATTTTCCTCGAAAAAGGAAAGGGCGTTATTGTGAATACCGCTTCTACAGGTGGCGTAAGTGGTGCTCATGCTGGAGCAACTTATACTGCCTCCAAACATGCAGTAGTAGGCTTGACAAAAAATACAGCTTTTATGTATGCCAACAAAGGCATTCGTTGTAATGCCATCGCACCAGGAGCTACTGCCACTAACATTAGTGCTTCTATGAAAAATATTAATGAGTTCGGCATGAGCCGTACTCAACTTACACAGGCTGTAATTCCTCGGGTGGGTTCACCCGAAGAAATCGCACAAGTTGCGTTGTTCCTGGCTTCCGATGACTCCAGTTTTGTAAACGGAGCAGTCCTCGCTGCCGATGCGGGATGGACTTCTGCATTCTAAAATTAGATAGCATAAAAACTCCGCTAGAGATTACTCTAGCGGAGTTTTTTATGCGCTTGATATTTCCAGGCCAACCCTTCAAAATAGAGAGAATGCTAACTATAAAGGGAGTTATATGAAATGAACGATGTTAGGGTGCGGAATCACGTGAAAGTGATTGGAGAAGGAGAACGAACCATTGTTTTTGCACATGGATTTGGGTGTGACCAGAGCATGTGGCAGTTTATTACGCCCTCTTTTGAGAAGAAATATCGAATCGTTCTATTTGATTATGTAGGCTCAGGTAACTCTGATTTAAGTGCATATACAACAGATAAATATCATACGCTCCACGGCTATGTACAGGATGTATTGGATGTCATCGAAACGTTGGAACTCAAAGATATTATTTTTATAGGTCATTCGATTAGCTCTATGATCGGGATGCTTGCTTCGATTGAGCGGCCGGATTATTTTGATAAAATGATTATGATAGGTCCTTCTTCATGTTATTTAAATGAGGGGAATACTTATTTCGGAGGCTTCGAGAAGAGTGATATTACTGAGCTTCTGGAGATGATGGAGATGAATTTCGCTGGCTGGGCTAGCTTTATGGCACCTCTTGCTATGAACAACCCTGACCCGATGTTAACGAAAGAGCTGGAGCGCAGCTTTATCTCGGCAGATCCTGTTATTGCAAGGGAATTTGCAGAAGTTACGTTCTTTTCAGATCATAGGGAAGATCTACCTAAGGCTACAATCCCTACACTTATTCTACAATGCTCGGATGACAGTATCGTACCTATAGCGGCTGGAGAATATCTACATAAACACTTGAATAATAGTACCTTCCGTTTAATGGAGGCTAAAGGGCATTACCCACACATTAGCCATCCTGAGGAGACCATCACTTTAATTAATGAATATCTTACGTAAGCTAGATGAGATTATGCTGTGTTGAAAGGATATTTAGATCATGGATGACCGATTAAGATATGCGCCTTGTGGCTATGTTTCTATTACCCATGAAGGAATAATCAAGGATGTAAATCAGACGTTTTTGGACCGTATGGGGTATAAACAGGTTGATTTGGTGCATAAGCATTTTGAATCTATCATGTCTACGGCAAACAAGCTTATTTTTCATTCATACTTCTATCCTTTTATTAATCTTAATGGACAGGTGGAAGAGTTATTTATAAATCTGAAAGATAGTGATGGTAAAGCGGTTCCCTATTTATTGAATGGCAGAAGGCTCGAGTGTGAAGGTGTAGAGGTCATTGATTGTATCCTGGTACAGATGGGAAAACGTATTGACTATGAGCTGGAGCTTCGGTCTGCCAAGAAGCAAATAGAAGTGGCTTATTGGGAAAAGGATCAGGCGCTTGCCGAGCTCAAGCGAATTCATTTAGAAATTGAACAGAAACAAGCCGAGCTGCTGGAGATGAATGCCGTTTTAGTAGAGTTATCTAATACAGATAAGCTGACTGGGCTGAAGAATAGAAGGTTTCTTCAAGAGAAGCTGGAAGAGCAAATTGTAGGGTACGGCCAAGTTCAAACAGCATTTTCGCTGTGTATTATAGATATTGATCATTTTAAAAAAGTGAACGACACCTATGGGCATCAGACAGGTGACTATGTGCTGGAGAAAATGGCGAGTATCTTGAAACTGCAATCTCGTAAAGAGGATATTGCGGCTAGATATGGCGGTGAGGAATTCATACTTCTTTTACCTAATACAGACATCTCGGAGTCAAGGACTATAGCTGAGAATTTACGGCAGTCTATCGCGTATTCAACTTGGGAAATGGGCCGGATAACGGTGAGCATTGGTGTAGCTACATTTATTCCAGCCGATTCAGAAAACACCCTGCTGCAAAAAGCTGATCAAGCGCTCTATGCCTCTAAAGAACAGGGGAGAAACCGCGTTACCCACTTCATAGATTTGAATGAAAAGCTTCTTTAACAGGGGGCTTTTTTGTTATTTATAGACGATACATCCTCTTTGCTCTAATTGCTCTAAAATGTCTGTTTCCTTCAAGCTGTGATTCCATCGGAGATCCAGTTTCTCTAATCGTTCTAGTTGTAGAAGGGAATTCGGAATTTCTTGCAGGTTATTATCTCTTAGGTCAAGCTCAACAAGGCTGCTTAATTGACCTATTTGCTCAGGCAGCTGATTCAGTTTATTTTTTCGAAGGTTCAGTTTTCTTAACTTGCTTAGTTTACCGATGGATGAAGGTAGTTCAGTGATTCGATTATCATTTAAATCAAGTATCCGAAGTTCTTCTATAGCACCCAAATGCTCGGGTAACAAGACCAGTTGATTACCATACAGATGGATCTCTCTTAGCCCTTTTATTTGTGTGATTGAATCTGGCAGACTTTCTAGCTGATTGTAATATAGCCGCAATTCAATTAGACTGCTCATTGCGCCTAAAAGAGTAGGCAGTTGCTTGAGATTATTATCTGTTACATTCAGATACTTGAGTTTCTGGAGATTACAAAGCTGCTCCGGCAGCTGCTCGAACTGATTATTACTTAGGTATAGAAAAGAATCCAACCCCCGTAGTTCTCCAATACTCTCCGGCAATACCTTGAGTTGATTATGGCCTAAATCAAGCATTCTTAAGTGAACTAAACGACCGATGTTCTCGGATAACCGTTCGATGTCATTACCCGCATAATTTAGTACCTCTAATTCATCATGAAGGAAGAGTTGATCGGGAATCTCTTTAATATGGTTGTTGTACATGCTCAGTTCTAGTAGAGGATTGCTCTCAAACACGATCTCTGGCGTTTCTGTAAGTCCTTTTCCGTCAAAATTATATCTCATAGAAGGTTCTCCTTTGTTATTGGTATTGGCAATCGTTACGATAGAATATAACAGGATAATGATTTATTATCTGTATGTTGGTATACAAAACTATGGCGTGTTTTAGAAAGGAATAATGAGATGGAAGCTTCTTTTTGGAAAAGGGGATTTCTTTGGCGATCTGGATGTGATCCATCCCTCCAATGCAAGAGTGATATCAGCGGTGGCGATGAACGATACACTACCCGTTAGTTAAGGAACAATTGATGCTGCTGCAAATGGATCGTTTATTTTTATCGAATCGGTTATTACCCGAAATGAAATTTCATGCTGCGAGAGCGCGTGCAATTTTTACTCTAAGAAGACTATACCAAATATTCGGGATAGAGGAGCAAGGCGAGATGAGGATTAATCTCCGGCTGACCCATCAGCAGTTCGCGGATATAATCGGAACGCTCAGGGAGACGGCTACCCTTGTGCTTAAAGATCTGCAAGAGCAAAAGATTATTGAGATTCAACATCAACAGTTAACCGTGTTAGACCTGTCGTACTTACTGGAGTAAACGGATTTTGATTGAGAATAGTAGTTCTGGGAGCTTTTTAAGAGAATCGAAGATGAAAGGGGTTATGAATGTGGCTTGTAATCATTGTGTAGTAAGAGAGCTGAATTTTGAAATTAAGGCTCATGGCGAGCTTAATCTAAGGATGTTACCTGAGGTTATTCATCATTTGAGTAGAAGCAATACGATACATAAGGTAGAAGAAAATGTGATTACGATTAAAGAGGCTGGGGCGCGGGATTTTCTGGATTTCTGTAATGATCATATGGCGTCGAAGCAGATTGAATTCCGTATAGATGACCAAACATGGAGACCTCTATCCGAGATGCCCACTGTACTTGATATGGAGTGGATTGATGAGGTTATCACTAAGGGGTTAGTGATTTGTCACTTCCAGCCAATCGTGAATGCAAAGGAAGAGATTTTTGCATATGAGGTCTTATCCAGATTTAAAAAAGAAGATGGAGCCCTTATCTATCCTAATGAGATCTTTACGGCGGCACGCAATCGTGGCCGTTTATATGCTTTAGACCGGTTATGTAGAATGACTGCTGTAAAATGTGCTGCACCCTTAAATAAAAAAACGTTTATTAATTTTATCCCAACGTCGATCTACGCTCCAGAGTTCTGCCTAAGATCAACAGTTGAATTGGCCAATCAATTAGGCGTAGATCCCTCTCTTTTTGTCTTTGAAGTTGTTGAGACGGAGAAAGTGGATGACCTTGCTCATTTGAAAGCTATTTTGACATATTACAAGGATCGGGGATTTGAATACGCTCTAGATGATGTTGGCGAAGGCTTCAGCACAATCGAGATGTTATTGGCACTTAAACCCCATTACATGAAGCTGGATATGAAATATGTTCAGGGTGTGTCTAGTGATCCGAGCAAGCAGAAAGTAGCAGAACAGTTTTTAGAAAAGGCATTAGAAATCCAATCCGTTCCCTTAGCAGAAGGAGTGGAATTTAGAGAGGACTTTGAATGGCTTAAGCAGAGTGGTTATCAGTTGTTTCAGGGATATTTATTTGGAAAACCTGACCCTATTCCCAAACAGTGATCCTAATGAGTAGATCTCCGTCTAGAGGATGAGATGAATTCAGGTCAGAGTCTGATTACAGGTGAGCCCCGGGGCTGTACAATTTAGGTAATTGAGAAGGGGGTCGGATGAATATGGAATGGCATAAATACATCACACGTTGGGCAGATTCCAGGGGCTGGGAAGGGCGAGAGATTGATTATCAGTGGCCTTCTCCCTCATTTCCAGTGGTAAGTATTCGCAGCAATTTAGGTCGCTACTCTGGTCAGGGTTATGGCAGCAGACCTCGTGTGAAGACAGCTGTTGGATTAATTGCTATTGGAGATATAGCTGTAGGCTTGATTTCCATAGGTGCGATAAGCGTAGGGGTTCTATCCGTGGGTGCAATATCACTAGGAATGTGGTTAGCACTTGGAGCGATAGCACTTAGCTGGCTTGGCTTCGCAGCTGGGGCGATTGCTATTGCAGGAGTGGCTGTAGGAGCGATCGCGATAGCCGAAAAAGCGTTGGGTGCTGTCGCCATAGGGGATACGGCATTTGGAGCGGTAGCCATAGGACGGATTGCTGGGGGAGCCGTAGCTATTGGACAATGGGCATATGGTCTAATCGCGGTTGGCGAGCATGGCTTTGGGTTAATTCCGATCACAGGTGATGTGTGGAATTGGTTTCGGCGACTATTTGGAGGTTGAACGCTCCTCCAGTCCTAAAGTATCACTCTTCGTCTGGGACAGTTGATAAATAATATCGATCAGTTAGAGGAAATTGATTGCAATTACCTATGTCGATCAAATATCAATTTCATACCAAATAATCATGCAATAAGATGCATAGTTATGTTAACCTTTGTAATGTAATCGAAACTTCATAGGCAAACCTATGGAAATGTAGGGACGCAAAGCTATAGGGACTAAGGTTATCACGACTATTGTCAGCCAGCTGCCAAAGAGTGTATAACGCTTTTTGTTTTTAAGGTTTAATAAAAATTAAGTCTTAATTTTTATGCAACTTTAGCTGCAATCAAGCTACTCTTTCGGGGTAGTTTTTTTTGTGCCCATTTTTAGGCATTGAAGAGATTCATATTACATCTGGGGGGTAGAAAAGATGAAAAAAATGATTGCAATCGCTACATCGGCAGCCATGTTAGCTAGCTTTTCGAGTGAGGCAGGTTATGCTTTAGCAAGTGATGTAAGCAAGGTAACTGTAGTGAACACTGTAGTACAAAGCAAGGCTGACCTAATAAGCAATGCGTCAGTTATTCCGTTTGATCTGTACGGCAAGGCTATCCTAGGCGCTTATAATGATGTTTTTAGAATGAATCCTGCGAATATTAAATCCATTACCAATAACGGTGGTAACTACTCAGGTTCACCTATAGCTAAGGCTATTGATGGCGATATGAGTACGCATTGGGAAACGGGCAAACCGAATAGTTCAACGTTTACGAATGAGGTTGTCTTTGTATTCAATGAGTCCACTGAATTAAATAGAATTGTATATGCTGCAAGACAATCCAGCGCAAAGGGTAAGGGGTTTGCCCAGGAATTTGATATTTATGGCTCAACAACGGATGCAGGCGATTATACGCTAGTATCCTCTGGAGAATATAAAGGCGGAGCAGGTGACGTAGTAGAGGTGCAGTTTGACAGGGCAACCTTTAAGAGACTTAAATTTGTCTTCAAAAAAGCTAACCAAGATTGGGCGAGTGCGGCTGAGTTTTCTTTTTACAAAGAAGATGCCGTATCCGCTAAAATGAAAAATTTATTCACAGATGACAGCTTGAGTCAAGTTAGCGCAGCATTTAATACGATGGAGAAATTAACGGCTTTAGAACAAGAAGTGCAGACACATCCACTGTACGCGCAGTTTCAAGCAGATATAGAGAATGCAAAAGTACTTCTGGAGAATCATCAAATAGAGGCAACAGCGGCTAAGGTTTCGAAGCTAAAAGGCTATGGTACAGCATATGAAAATGCCTATAGCGAAGCTTATAGAATGCCCAACTCAAACGTATCAAAAGTAACGGTGAACGGCGGAAGCTACCCAGGTACGAAACCGGAATACATGCTCGATGACCAACCGAATACACACTGGGAAACCAATAAAAACAATGACGACAGCTTCACGAATGAAGTTGTGTTTGAGTTAGCGCAAGCGAAAGTATTAGATAGAGTGGCTTTCCTGGCTAGAGATAACCGCAAAGGCTTCCCAGAGGCTTTTCAAATTTATGCATCAGAAACAAGTAAGGGAGAGACCTTCCAGCTCGTATCTAGCGGAACCGCGACTAGTACGAATGACTTTCTGGAGTTTAAATTTGAACCTACGAAGTTTAAAAGATTGAAATTCAAGTTCACAAAAGCCAATATCAACAGACCCTTTGCAGCCGAATTTAGATTTTATACAGAGGATAAAGTAAGTGAAGCTGTAAATGGTATTTTCACAGATGGCACGATGAGTGCGGTTGTTCCTGCTTATAATAGCGTCGAAGCAATCAACGAATTAGAAGAAGCGGCAAAAGTACATCCGCTCTATCCAATCCTGAAAGATTCTTTGGATTTAGCTAAGAAGCTAGTGAATGGTGAAATTCAAACCGAAGGCACCATCATTGAGGCGGAACAACGTGGAGATATGAAAAAGCATGCGCAAGAAAACCTGAGAATTGGTTTCGGTACGAACAACCAGCCTACAGGTCTCGTTGCAATGCCTGGAGATACGATCAACGTTTATGTGGACGCAGCTTCGAGCGATAAATTGCCTTCTTTAGTCTTTTCTCAACAAGAGGCGGCTTGGAACGTTTGGGCTAGCAGTGTGAAATTGCGTCCAGGTAAAAACACAATAACCGTTCCTGAATTTGCGACGAATAGTTATTATGCACATGAAGTGACTAAGGGCGGTACAGTGTATATCGTCAATCCATATACAGCGGAGGAACAAGGTAAAGCACCTATGATCCGGTTCGAGGGGCTTACCAAGATCCCTATGATGACCAAGATTACAGATCCTGAACAATTCAAAGCCTTCTTAACCACCTATAAACAAAAAATAGATGAAGATAAGGCAGCGCATCCGAATGTTCAAGATCGCAAGCTCATTGATGTGGTGGAAATGGTCAGCGATCATGTTATTTTCACAGGCACTGCGACAGAAGCTTATAACATGTTTATTACGCAAGGAAATGATCCGCTGGGTACCGTAACCGGCTATGATACTTGGATGAAGACGATCTTTGACTTCTATGGCTTGGATGGCAGTAGTGTGATTCATGATGCCAAGCTAATTCGTGAGAATATCCGATTGATGCAGCCTTATGGTGCGATGTATGCAGCGGGGGACCATACAGGGATACAACTTGGAACCGTGGGGACAATGTTAGGTGATTTTAACAAAGTCTATCCAGGCTGGGGATTGAATCATGAAATAGGGCATCGCTTGGCGATGGGCGAACGAGAATATGGTGAAGTAACCAATAATATGGTGTCTATGCTGATGTCAGTCTATGCGGACTCGATGGATACTCGTATTCCTTTTGAAAGTGATATATATAAATATGTAATCGAAGAAAATAAAGTGGTTATGAATCAGCAGGGCTTATTTGCACAGCTTGGTGCCTATTGGCAGTTAGAATTGGCGCATCCGGGTTACTGGACAGAACTGACCAAGCTGTACCGCGAGCGGAAGGTCTCCCTTCCGAACGGCGACAATTCCAAGCAGCAGTATTTGGTGGAGTTCTCCTCTGAAGTGCTGGGGTTAGACTTAAGTAGCTATTTTGCCAGACATGGCTTCACTGTGAATCCTGAAACAAAAGTGAAGTTAGCTAAATATCCAGCACCGAAAAAGCTCTGGTATTTAAACAATTCAGTGGTTCATTATGAAGGAACAGGAATAGCAGATAAGAATGTTGCGATAAAGGTTAATATCACGCCTAACACTACTGCTAAATCGAACACACTAAGCTTCAGTATGGATACGGATCTTAAGAAAGATTTCTTAGGTTATGAGGTGTATAGAGACGATAAGTTAGTAGGGTTTACAGGGACTGACCAGTTCGTGGATACGAATGTAGATAACAGCATCAATTATACGTACAAGATCGTTGGTTATGATAAGAAGCTGAACTCACTGAAGCCGGTACAGGTTAAAGCCTTCAAGCCAGCGTTATCTGTTGAAGATCAAATCACGTTAAAGCTTAATCAAGCTTTTGATCCGATGAACTATGTAAAAGCGACTAACTATCAAGGAAACGATATTACGGCTAATGTCACCCTGAAAGCAAATACCGTTGATGTAACGCAAAAAGGCGACTACGAAGTGGTGTATGAAGTGAAGAACGAAGGGGTTACAGAAACCAAAACAACACTGGTTACGGTAACGAGTGACTATGCTTATCTTTCGGATCTTAATGCCAAGTCAGTCGTTGTTGGTTGGGGTGAATTAAAGAAAGATAAAGCCGTTTCTGGTGGAATCATCAGCCTTGTTCGACAAGGGCTAGCTGCAACCTATGCCAAGGGAATCGGTGTACATGCGAACTCTGAAGTTGTTTATGATATTGAGGGTATAGGTTATGACTTCTTTGAAAGCTACATCGGGATCGATCAAGCGATGAAAGGAAAGCCATCCTCTGCAACCTTTGAAGTGTATGTAGATGGAGAGAAGAAATTCGCGAGTGATGTTTTCCGGGCAGGGACAGAGCATGAATTGGTGAAAATACCTGTGACAGGTGCGCGCGAAGTGAAGCTGGTTACCACAGATGCTACAGATGGCAATGCTTCAGATCATACGGTATGGGCCGATGCGAAGTTTACGAATACTTCAAGTAAGCCGACCATCACAGTGCCGGAAGAGACAACTTTCGTTAAGTTGAATAGTGAATTTGATATTTTGACTGATGTCATAGCCGTTGATAAGGAAGATGGTAACTTGATTGGAGCCGTTGAGGTAAACCCGAATGGTTTCACTTCAAGTAAAACAGGCACTTACACCGTCGAACTGTCAGTTACAGACCGGGATGGGAATACAGCTGTGCAGACCCGAAAGATCGTTGTGTACAGCGCTAGTAAATACTTGAGTGATACAGCTTGGCAGTCGGCAAGAACGGATTATAATGTGGTTCGTAAGGATAAGGCAAGTTCTAACAATCCGATTAAACTACTTGTAAATGGCATAACCAAAGAATTTACGAAGGGCTTAGGAACGCATGCTAACTCTGAAATTGTGTATAATCTGGCGGGTGCTAATTTCGAATATTTTGAAACATATGTAGGGGTTGACCGAAATATCCCAGAGCAAAATAATTCTAGTGTGATCTTCAAAATCTTTGCCGATGGGGCAGAAGTATATAATAGCGGACTGATGAAATTTGGCACGGAAGCTAAAATAGCTCGAATCCCTGTGAAGGGTGTAAGTGAATTGAAATTGGTATTAGATAATGCAGGTAACGGAAATGCATCAGATCACGGTGATTTCGCGGATGCGAAGTTTATGATTCTGAACAGTACGCCGGAGCTTACGATCCCTAAACCTGTATCCACCAAAGTAGGGCAAGCCATAGCCATAAACGAAAGCTATTCGGCAACGGATTCAGAAGATGGTGACTTAACGGCTCAAGTAAAGGTTACGGGTGAAGATCAGGTTAAATTCAACAAAGCTGGAAAGTATCCGATCACTTATATGGTAACCGATAGTGATGGAAATACGACCACGAAGACTAGAACTATAGCCGTAGTAGACATGACGGATTTTACGTATCTGACGGATTACGACTGGAACTCTACTCAGAACAGCTATACCGCACCTTTGAAGGACAAATCTGTTAGTGCCAATACGCTGAGATTAACAGATAAGGGCAATCAAGTGGTGTCTTACGAGAGAGGGATTGGAGCGCACTCCAACTCGACGATTGTATACGATCTAAGCGATAAGAACGCGGACTACTTCACTTCCTATGTGGGTGTAGATCGGCAAATGTACGGTACGGTTGGTTCGGTGAGCTTCGAAGTGTTCGTCGATGGAGAGAAGAAGTTTGATAGTGGACTTATGAACTCCAGAGATCCACAGAAATTTATCGAGTTAGATGTTAATGGAGCCCAAGAGCTGAAGTTAGTCGTTACAGACGGTGGAAATGGCAACGGATCTGACCATGCTACATGGGGGGGGACCAAACTACATTTCGCGAATGGAGATCACCTATTCACTGGAGATCTGGAACAAGCGATTGCTGTGGCGAAAGCAATTTCTCTTGAAGGTTTCACAGCCGAGAGTATTGCGGTGTTTACGGCCAGTCTCTCGGGTGCAGAAGCAGCTTTGGCTAATCCTTCGGTCACACAAAGTGAGGTAGATGCAGCCGTAGCGGCGTTACAACAGGCAGCAGAGGGTCTGACCGAAATAGACCTTAAGCAAGAAATCACGATTGCAGACCCATATTTAAGTGCCTCAATCAAGGCCGCACTAGGCGTATCTGGACAGCTAACGCTAGGGGACATGTATAAACTTACGACGTTAACGAGCGTAACTGGAAGAGCTAAATCTTTGGAAGGTCTTCAGTATGCTAAGAACTTAGAAACACTTAATATTGCTGGAAATGAAATTACGGATTTCTCTCCACTACAAGGATTGACTAAACTGACTAGCTTATTGGCCGACCCACAAGTGATTGAGATAGCACAATTAGAGGGTCCTGTAGTTGAATTGACCAATCTGGTGAAAGGGCTCGATGGCAGTAAAGTAATTCCTAGTTCAGCAGGGGTTAGAAACACTGGGACATTTAAAGAAATTATGTTTGATATGAATGAATGGGCAGCTAATCCAGAGGTGTTCACCCTAGATCTATCGAACGAAGAGAAGGGAACTTACATGCTAGGGGTAACTTATCAAGTTGCAGGTAATCTCGTGCAATTGATTTCTTTTATTAATAATCCTTAAATTCATAGGCACAGGAAAACAGGCGAATTGTGGTGTATTCAACCATGACTCGCCTGTTTTTTATTGAGCTTATCTAATAAGCCTCACTTTTATTTGGTGGCCGTCTGGGTAGGCGTTAAGCGCTTTTGGCTCCGCTGCTCTGCTAGTAGATGGTTCATCCATTGCTGAATACTTCTGCTCTGCACTGTTGCTAGGGTGGTGTGAGCAAGGTTGCGAGCTTCTAAAGGATCTTCAGTTAAGTTGTAGAGCTCAAACTCCTCAGGTACGGGTACTGTTTTAACTTTTGTAGTCCATTCACCGGGTTTTCCCTCCACAGGCTGGAGCGTGACATCCTGTACCCCGGGCTCACTCCAAAACTTAGGATTATCGAAATAGCGGGAAAATTTCCATAGCTCTGTCCGACCCTTTCTTTGGAGATACGTTAGAATCGTTTCAATATGGTTCGGCTGAACGACGGAGGAATAGGGTTCTCCCAAGGGATTTGTCTGATGCTGGCCGCGAGTCACATCATCGTCGGTCATGAAATAGACGGGGGCATCAGCAATCGCAGAGGAATCGTGCCCCAGTATCTGAGGTGCAAGATTACGGCCCACAAAAGGGCGGGCATCACTGAATCTATTTTGCATACGGCTCTGAAGGTTTGTGATGTCCAGATTGGCGAGCCCCAGCATAGTAGGAATCAGATCTACATGGCTTGTTAGGGCATGGGCATCCTGAGATTTGGGAAATAAGCGTCTATTATGGATGAGAAAAGGGACATGTAGAAATTCTTCGTAGGCAGAGTACCATTTTTGATGGAGATCGCCATGAGCTCCTAATAAATCTCCGTGATCGGAAGTAAAGATGACGATGGTATTGTCATAGAAAGAAGAGCGAGTTAGAGTCTCGAAGATCTTTCGCATTTGAAGGTCCGCGTTTTTTTGAAGTTGATAATACAGTTGGCGATAAAAAGGCTGGTCAATAATAGGCTGCAAGGCTTTTGGATAGAGGTCCCGGTAGCTGGCTTGGCAGCGCGGCTTGGTAGCTAATGATTCATTTTGCGTCGGAGAGGGAGCAACCTCAGGCATAGGCTCGACCTCAAACCTAAAATTAGGCAAATGTGCAGTGAGGGCTCCGTATAGAACAATATCATGTGGATTTACAAGGGAAGAGACGAGAAGCCAGGGTGGAGCGTTGTTGTTCTGGTTTTTTTGGCGATCCAGTGCTTGAATGATTTCTACAGTTTCTGCACCATATACCTCGTCGCGTCCACTTAATCCGATCGCGGCTGAGGAAGCAGAGTTTCGCGGATTTTTTCCAATCGGATCAGGTCCCACCCAACCAGAGAACCCAAAGTTATCTAAACGGTTCGCTCGTAAATAAATTTCTTCAAGCTGCCTGTCAGGGACGCCAGTCACCGAATTATAGCTGGGCAAGCTGTCATGGGTACCGGGAATGATAATATCCTCATTGGAGATATGCCACTTCCCTTTATAGTGGGTTTGGTAACCGGCTTCCCGGAAGTAGTCACCCATTGTAGGTACAGTGTTACTATCCAGCCAAAACATATTGGAATCAAAGGATTCTTTGGCAATTCCTACTGTTTGACTGACACCATGGAGCGAAGGATAGTGACCTGTAAACAGGGTTGCCCGGCTGGGACAGCAGGCCGTAGTTCCGATGTAGTGTCTGTGGAACTCAAGGCTATGGGATTTTAATAATTGCTGTGTGACTAGATTCTGACGTCGCCATTCTCTGATTTCGGGATGTTCATATATGGGGGCATATCGCTCCTCATCTACGAGAATAACAAGAAAATTGGGCCTCTCTAAACGGCGTGATGATCCTGTAGTGCCACTCATGGCAAACACATCCTTGATTAGATTATTTACTTAGACTATGTGGGTTGACTCCAAAACAGTAGCCTATCAGGAAGACCTTTTTAAAGTTTGTTTTGCAAAAAAATCCAATTTGTCATATGACAAAAGAAATGACAACGCTCACTATAAGCAGACTATTCTTTTCACTATACTTAATCAGAAGTAAATGAAATTAAATTAAATTTCTATTTTTGCTATTAAACGGTATCAAAAATATAAATATCTAGAGGTGATGCAAATGTTAGGAATCGGGTTGATCATCGTTATTATAGCTGGAGCCTATTTAATCGTTGCTTGCAACCAATTGATCATGATGCGTAATCGTGCGAAAGAGTCCTTTGCTACCATTGAAGCCTATTTACAGCAACGATTTGAGGCGCTGATGGAAGTATCGGAAATGGTTATCTTTTATGCCGTAAATGATCGTGAGACATTGGCGTTAGTGAATAGAATGCGTGCGGGCTTAAAGGATCATCAGCTACCTGTTGAGAAACTAACTAGATACGTGGAAATGGAGAAGTATCTTCATACCATAAATGTTCAGGTGGACAATTATCCCGAGCTAAAGGCTGGTGATGAGTATATTAAATTGCAACGAAGTATAAATATTTTAGAGGAAAAATTATCAGCCAGTAGACGGATCTATAATACAAATGTGACAAGCTACAATACGATAATTAGCACCTTGCCTTATCGTTTATTTGCAAGAGCTGCGGGGTTTAAATCAGAAATCTTACTCAAAATGGAGGGAGCCAAGCGGTCAGAGGTTAATTGGAAGGTATCCTAAGACGCTTTGCTCTGGAAAATTAAAGAATGCATGATTGTTTGAGGGAGTGGTTTCTATGAAAATCGTTATTGTGGATGATCATCCGTTAGTTAGAAGAGGGTTGGCATCTGTCATTTCAATGCAGCCAGGTGTGCAATTCGCTGGTGAAGCTACGAATGGTCAAGAAGCATTTGATGTGATTGAAGCGACAAAGCCGGATATTGTTCTCATTGATCTAAAGCTTGTTGATGAATCGGGCTTGGATGTCATTAAGACAGCACGTGCTCGCGGCATGGTTAGTAAGTTCATTCTGCTGACTTCCTCTGCAAGCAGAGAGGATTTTTTGAGGGCTGAAGAAGCAGAAGTAAACGGATATGTCCTAAAAGAGGCACTGCCGGAAGAGTTACTCTTTGCTATCCAGTTAGTGCATAAAGGGAGAAAGTACTATGATCCTGGTCTAATGGAAGAAAAGATGCGTATTAGCGGCAGCAGCCCGGCGGATGAATTGACATCGAAAGAGAAGGAAGTATTGATTGAACTTGGACAAGGTGCTTGCAACAGAACGATTGCTACACGTCTCTTTATCAGTGAATTTACGGTGAAGAAGCATGTCAGCCAGATTTTAGCGAAGCTGCAGGTTAATGATCGGACACAGGCGGCATTGTACGCAAACGCGATAGGGCTAACGAAATATGAAATGTCTTATGAGTAAAATATGTCATCAGCATTATATACGAGGAGGTGTCTCAGCAGCCAGTTCATAGCTCCTGGGGCACCTCCTGAATTTTTCTTTTTTGTATGTAATGTATTTAGGAAGCGGCTATGTAGTCCTCCGCATCCTTAAAGCTGATTCGTTTAAGTCCAGTTCAGTGAGTACTCACCTTTAGGTAAGTACATGAACTAAATGTGCGTACTTACGCATTTCCTTGATGTGGGTTACACTCAGTTTCAGAAACAGATACCGCTCAAGGAGGGAAAAACATATGAAAACACTTATTATCGTCACGCATCCAAACATGGACACGTCCATCGTCAATAAACGCTGGATAGAGGAGCTCCGCAAATACCCGGAAAAATATACGGTTCACGAGCTTTATAAAGCCTACCCGGATGGAAAGATCGACGTGGAAAAAGAACAACAGCTGGTTGAAGCTCATGACAAGCTGGTCTTACAGTTTCCCCTCTACTGGTGGAGTTCCCCGCCGCTGCTAAAACAATGGTTCGATGAAGTATTCACACACGGATGGGCGTACGGATCGAAGGCCAAAGCATTAATAAACAAAAAAACGGCTCTGGCCGTAACAGCCGGGGGAACGGAGCATGATTTTAGTGTGGAAGGAACCTTAGGAAAGACTCTTGAACAGTACCTGGTTCCCTTTGAAACGACTTTGTCGTACTGCAAAACTAATTACCGCTCTTTCTTTGTCTTTTATGGCGCTGAACACTATTTAGCAGATAACAGCGATTTACCACTTATTTTGGACCGCAGCGCGCAGGGGTACGTGGAGTTTCTTGACAAGCTTTAATGTAACAAAAAGAAGCAGTATTTCTATCAAAGGAAATGCTGCTTCTTTCCATGTTAAATTTGGAGCGGCTCTGTCTCCGACTTAACATCGGATACGATGTTTTCCTCTCCCCATATGCATATCATATCAAGCACGGAATAATCGCTAGAACTAGCTCCTATAGCTTCTACAGTAGGCAGATCACCAATTGCGTAGGGTAGTCTATGTAGAAAAGATACAATTTGAATCCTCCGTATTCTGGGATGATTGAGTGTTTTTTTCTATATTATCACAATGAAATTTTATAGATGTCATATGACAAAATAGATGACAAAGTTAATTACAACATAGGATTCTATGGCGAGATCAGATGATATAATGAGTATAACTACTTTTCGATATTGTGTATTCTGTCTACCTAATTGTAACTAGGGAGTGCTGTTAATGTTTGAGTTGCCAGGATACCAAACTTTAGATTTTATAGAGACTACCTCAGATATCAAGCTGTACAGACTGCTACGTCAAGAAGATGGCCTTAAGTTTATCGCCAAGACAACTACAGGCGAGTATCCAGGGTCTACTATGGTTGATGCTTTTCGTTATGAGTATGACATACTTAAGCGACTTAACGGTCGTGGAGCAATCGAGGCGTATAGTCTGGAACTCACACCGGAACGGCCAGTCCTTCTCTTGAAAAATATAGAGGGGGTGACGCTGGATCAGATACTGCATACACCTGATTCACTGGAGCTTCCAGCGCTACTTCGTATTGCCATAGCTATAGCCGATTGTCTTATGCAAATTCATCGTGAGAAAATAACACTAAATGAACTAACCCCCGCTCATCTAATCGTAAATCCTAGCACCTTTGAAGTGAAATTTATTGATATCCGTATGTCCTGTACCGAAAGTGTTTCCAGTCCTTTGTTAGCATTAAGTGGCCGACCGGATGCTTTGCTTCCTTATATATCGCCAGAACAAACGGGCAGAACAGGGGTGAACCCGGACTACCGTTCTGACTTTTATTCGCTTGGCGTTATCATGTATGAGTGCCTGTCAGGTAGTCTTCCCTTCGAACTTCATGATGTGGTTGATATTGTATATCGTCATCTTGCAGATACACCGGAGCCTATACATCGCAGGTTTCCCACTATCCCTCTATCTGTCTCAGACATTGTTGGCAAATGCATGGAGAAAATGCCTAGTGCGAGATATGCCAGCGCCTTTGGAATTAAGTCGGATCTTGAGGAATGTCTAACTCACCTAGAACAATTCGGGTACATCGAGCCTTTCTTGTTAGGAAGCTGGGATATTCCGGAGCACTGGATGGTATCGGAAAAATTCTACGGAAGACATTTTGAGAAACTTAGCTTACGAGAAGCGCTGAAACGAGCATCACAAGGTGCTGTAAAGACGGTCTGGCTTAGTGGGGAGAGTGGTATCGGCAAAACAACCTTTCTAAAAGAAACGCTTAAAAATACGATTTCTTTGGATGTTTTTTTCGCCAGAGGCAAATTTGAATCTCTACATACCTCACTTCCTTATGGCATCTGGCATCAAGTGATAGAGGAATTGGTCAGTCAACTGCTGATGGAAACGAAGCTGCAGCTGGAGGTTTGGAAGCTGCGTATTTTACAAGCGGTGGAGAATTACGGGCAGCTGCTGATCCAGTTTGTTCCTAAGCTTGAACTCTTGATTGGCCCACAGCCTTCCGTCCCTCCGTTGCCTCCGTTGGAAGCTCAGCATCGATTTCGATTAATCATGAGCCGATTTATTCAACTCTTTCCTCATGAAGATCATCCTTTGATCTTGATATTGGACAATCTGCAATGGGCGGATGAAACATCGCTGCAATATCTCATTTCGCTTATAGAAGACACGGCCACGAGTCATCTGCTAATCGTTCTATCCTATCGTGATCGGGAAATTACGAGGCTGCATCCGCTTAGTAGATTGGAAAAGCATCTGATCGACCGTAACGCAGCGATGAGCCGAATCAATTTACAAGCGCTTGAACTCACGGATATAAAACAACTGCTACTTGATGTGATGCGTTATGAAGCTGCAGACTTGGACGAGCTGGCGCGGGTGCTGCTACATAAGACTGATGGAAATCCGTTATTTATTAAGCAATTCCTTCAAGATTTAATTGATGATCAGCGGGTGGAATTTGATGAAAATATGCGAAGCTGGAAATGGGATCTCCAGCGTATTACTGAATTGAATGTTCCTGATAATGTAGCAGCATATCTAACAAGTAAATTACAGCAATTTCCTGAGCAGACGGTATATGCACTTAGTAGAGCCGCTTTACTAGGCAGCATATTTGATGTGGGTACGCTTGCCGAAATAACGGAGATTCCGATAGAAATATTGACCGAAGCGTTGGCAGTAGCTGTAAATGGACGCTTGCTACAACCTGTTAGCGGGGAGAAATATACGCATTTTAAATTCCAGCACAACCACATTCATCGGGCGGCTTATGCGCTTGTTCCCGAAGAGGAGCTCCCAGAGTTGCATTGGAGGATTGGATCACTATTGCTGGGTCGTCACCCTGATAGTGAGGGAACAGTCCTATTTGAAGCTGTCCATCATTTGAATCAGGTACTTACCTGGATAGATAACCCTGAACAGAGGCTTCAACTGGTAGAGCTGAATTTAGAGGCAGGGATAAAAGCCAAACAAACAACCGCACATGAGACAGCCTTACAATATCTGCTTCAAGCGACGGCGTTATTAGAGGAGCAGAGCTGGGAGCAGCATTATGTGCTAACCTTTCGGGTATTTCGGGAAAGGGCTGAGCTCGAATACTTATGTTCCCATTTCGGCACGACTAATGAATTATTCCATTTGTTAATCCATAAAGCTACAACAGATATGGATAAGGCTTATGTCTACGCGATGAGGGTTCAACTGGAAGCAAGTAATGATAACCATGAAGAGGTTATCTCTTTAGGGAGGCATACATTATCGTTACTGAAAGTGAAACATCAATTTGATCCGAGTTATGTTCAATTGACGCTCCAGTGGTTACGATTGCGGCGTAGGCTAAAGAAGGTTTCTATTGAGTCGCTTAAACTGTTACCTCCAATGACCGATGAAGCACGTAGAATCGCCATGTCTACTTTAGATCATTCGAGCAATTCCTGCTTCTATGTTAATCGAGAAGGTTGGCTCGCTTCTTCTCTCACCATGATTGAGTTAACGCTCGACTATGGGATGACTCCGGAGGCTTCTCTTGGATTCATAGGCTACGCCATGTTTCAATACTATTACTTCCGTAATGATGAAGAGACATTCAAATGGGCCATGCTGGCTTGCAGCTTATCAGAACCTTATCCGAAACTTCATGTGACAACCCTGTCTGCATTCGCCATGTGCTATGATAGCTGGCGGAAATATGATCCAGCTATGCTCCAAACATTTACCGAGCATGCAGGTAAAGTCGGTTTGGAATCGGGCGATCTATGGAAGGGTAACCAGAGTATACTGATCAATTGTGCTTCCCTTTTACAATTTGGTCACCCACTCGGTGATATCTATAATCGGTTAATTACTCATTCTGGAGCTTTGCTGCGCCATAACAACAGCCTCCATTGTAAGCAGGCTATCATAGCAGTGGCCATTCTTGTTCGATTGACAGGTTATCGCTCTGTGGATGATCCATTTAACATCACAGAGATTAGCGAATCTGATTTTGCACAGTCGGTTCATGGCGACACCTTTGATTTTATACAGGAAATGGTCTGGATCTATCAGTATTTGACAGGTTATATATTTGGGGAGTACAAAGAAGCCAGTGAGGCATTAGCCAAATCAGCAGCCATTATAAAATCACGTGAGGATGGGTTAGACACTCCTACACAGACCATGTACGAAGGTTTAGTTTGGGCGCAGTTGTATGAGGAATATGACGCTGAAGAGCAGCGCATATATCGGAGAAAAATGCGCGGTTGCCTGGAGAAAATGAAAAAGCTTGCTAGGCGTAGCCCGGAGAATTATCAGCATAAATATTTATTGATGAAAGCTGAGCTTACTCGTCTATCACGAGATCCTCGCCAAGCTGAAGTCTTCTATGAACAATCCATTGAGACCGCTCGTATTTACGGACATATCCATGATTTAGCATTGGCAGCGGAGTGCTATGGCAAATATGGGCTTCGCCATGGCAAATTACATCTGGCAAGAATCTATATGACGGAGGCCTACGAGGCTTATCTGCAATGGGGCGCAAAGGCTAAAGCGGATGAACTGGAGAAGCAGCACAGCTATTTGTTGCATATTAAACGCGAGCCTGGGCTCGATCGTGTGGATTCTCTTTCCGTGGTAATGTCTGCCCAAGCTTTGTCGGGTGAGATGGAGATGAGTCGATTATTGGCCACATTGATGCGAATCATGCTCCATAATGCTGGGGCCGAATATGGAGCCGTTATTTTTGATCATGATGGCAAATGGATGGTTGAAGCTTATGGTACCTCGGAAGCTCAGCATATAGAATCTGTACCGCTTGGGGAAGAATCGTCGCTGGTTCCGGCAGCAATTATAGCTTATGCGGCAAGAACACATGAGCAGGTTGTATTACATGATGCACTCAGTGAGGGAATATTTACGCGTAATACTTACGTTAGGAATCATAAACTGAAATCCGTTCTTTGTCTTCCGATCATGAATCAGAATAAATTGGTTTGCCTGCTCTATTTGGAGAATAATCTATCACCAGGTGTATTTACTCCGAGCAGGCTTGATGTGCTCAAGCTGCTTGGCTCTCAATGCGCCATTTCTATCGCCAATGCTAAGCTTTATTCAGGAATTCAATATCTTAAGAAAAATCTAGAAGACCAAGTCATAGAAAGAACCCGTAGTCTGGAGCGTTCAATGCGTGAAACGTCTGCAGCTTTGGCTGAAGCTACCGTCTTTGAGGAACGTAATCGTATTGCCCAAGAGATTCATGATATTGTCGGGCATACACTTACGTCGACGATCCTGCAGATTGAGGCTGGAAAGCGGCTACTCCATAAGAAGGACATTGACAGTGGATTTCAGCGTCTGGCTGAGGCCCAGGATCTTGTGCGGCATAGCCTGAATGAAATTCGCGGCTCCGTCCATATGCTGAAGGAGGACCGGTATTCTGATTTAACCGTTATGCTGAAGCAGCTGATTAGAGATACAGAGCGCAATACAGGCGTTGTTATCCATGCAGTTATTTATGATCTGCCGGAAGCCATGTCAACAGCCTATAAGAAGGCACTGTATCATGCTCTACAGGAGGGATTAACGAATGGAATTAGACACGGGAAAAGTACACAGTTCCATTTTAGCCTGGAGTCTGTTGGAGCGAATTTGCAGTTTAGGCTAAAAGATAGTGGGCTAGGGGCTAGTCCTATTGTGATGGGATTTGGTCTAAGAACGATGAAAGAACGGGTTGAGCAACTAGGGGGCAGCTTATCCATCGATTCAGAAATGAATGAGGGCTGTTTACTGGAGATCGATCTGCCAATGCGAAGGGTCGTGGATAGAAATGAGTAAGATTAAGATTGTAATTGCCGATGATCAATTGTTTACGCGTGAGGGACTTCGCACCATTCTAGATCTGGAAGATGATATGGAAGTGGTTGGTGCTGCCAAGAATGGGGAAGAGGCCTGCGAGATGGTGGAAGCATTCCAGCCTGATCTAGTACTTCTTGATATTCAAATGCCGGTTATGGATGGAATTAGCGCCTTGAAACGAATAAAGCAGATTCGGCCAGACATCTTTATTTTGATTCTGACTACTTTTATAGAGACTGATTATATTGTTGAGGGGATGGCCTACGGAGCGAGCGGCTATATGCTGAAGGATATGGACGCAGATAAAATGATCGCATCGATTCATGATACGTTATCCGGTCAGTTTATTCTTCCAGCTCCTGTAGCGGCTAAACTCGCAGCAAGGATGAATAGGCTAACAGAGGAGTATGAGCATTGGCAAAGATCTAGCCTAGATCGCATCAGTCTGACAGAACGGGAGGAGGAGCTGGCGCAGCTCATTATCCGGGGGCTTAACAATCGCGAAATTGCCGATACACTGCATATTGCGGAGGGGACAGCCCGTAACTATATTAGTAATCTTTATAGCAAATTAGAGGTGGTTGACCGGGCTCAAGCGATTGTGCGACTTCAAGCTATTATGTAAACCTGATTGATGCTAGCCAATTACTGTTGGAGCCAAGTAATAAAACATTGGAAAATTTCTCAGTATTCCAAATGTAACGGTCAGGATCAACATTACAGCCATAATACAATAGCTAAGTGGTTGAATACGCTTCTTTTCTGTAATCAAGTACAACATATACAAAGGTGCTAGAATAAATAGTAACGGGTTAAATCTAAACGACTGAATGAAGTCGAACTTTAATAAGGATAAGATAGCTCTTGTAATTCCACATCCCGGACAATAAAATCCGGTCCATTCATGAAACAGACAAGGAATACCCATATGGGTTAAGGGCAGCCATACAGTGAAATACAGTAAGCCAAGGAGACTTAAGGACACACTCCAAAATAGTTTGGGCTGTGTCCTCTTTTTAATCGTAAAATTATACCATTTTATTAACATCTGATTGCACCAAAGCGTATGTAACAATACCAAAACTAAAGATTGTGAGGATCACATAAAGAGCTGAATTATCGGACACGAGTTGGCCGCGTTGTCTTTGAGCTTCTGCAACATGTTTACCGATCTGGTAGGCCCAAACCAGGCTCCATATCCCGCAAGTAATCAATGTCAGAAGAAAATGCTTTCCTCCAGTAAATGTGTAGTCCCCACTTAACTTGCCTACGTCATTCGTTAGAACGATAAACCAAAATATTCCGTATATTCCACATGTAATTAATGATAATATAATGGAAAATGCGACACTCCTTTGACTAATCATTGTTCACTCTCCTATGTATTTATATGAAAATTTTACAGTATTATCATAGTCAATTGTGAAAACATATACAAGATAATATTTGGTAGTTTGTTTTCTAGGAGAAAATCAGGAAACGTGGAACAAACTTACTATCTGGATATAGTGGAATCATTACTCCATATGAAATATACTTTTAAAGATTAGCCGCAAGACAGCTAGAATTTGAACTACGATTGGAGAAAATGAAACAATGTCTAATTTACCGAACTGCCCGAAATGTAATTCTGAGTACACTTATGAAGATGGAAGTCTACTAGTCTGCCCGGAATGTGCACATGAGTGGACATTAGAATCAGAGTCTGAGAATAGTGAAAGTCAAAAGGTTATCAAAGATGCCAACGGCAACGTACTAAACGACGGCGACTCAGTAACTGTAATCAAAGACCTTAAGGTAAAAGGAAGCTCATCCGTTCTGAAGATAGGCACCAAAGTCAAAAACATCCGTTTAGTGGACGGAGATCATGATATTGATTGCAAAATTGATGGGTTTGGAGCTATGAAATTAAAATCCGAATTTGTTAAAAAGATATAAAAAAATATAAAAGAAAGAATCAGCCTACCTTCTATAGAAGCAGGGCTGATTCTTTCTTTTTTTAGGTAATGTTTAAAGGCGTGTCATCTTATGATCTCGACAATTTGGTTTCGTCCTGCATTTTTGGCTTGATATAAAGCTTTGTCCACTGATTCGAATAAATCATTTAGTTGATTGGTCGGGCTTTCTGCATACTGCTCTGCAAAATTATTAATAGACAGTAGTCCCATGCTTACAGTGATGGATACAGAATGAGCAACTTCATCCACATGTACTTTATTGGCCTCTATCATGAATTTGATATGCTCTGCCCAGAGGTTTGCTTGTGTGTGGTTCGTATTTGGTAAATAGACGATAAACTCTTCCCCACCATAGCGTGCCAGAATATCCGTCTCCCTTAGTGAATGCTTAATGACCTCCACCGTGCTGCAAATTACAACATCGCCGACTAAGTGGCCGTAATTGTCATTCACCGTTTTGAAAAAGTCGATATCCAGTAGAATGATGGCAAAAGGCTGCTTCAATATCATATTTTCTATAATCTCTCTTTCTAAGTACTGCGTTAAGTAATGACGGTTATAACAACCAGTTAAGCTGTCCGTTATGGCCATCTGCTTAAGTTTTTGGTTGGTCTGAGAAAGCTTATTCTGGATTTCAATTAATGCCAGATTACGCTCTTGCAGGATCTCGTTCTGCTGATTAGTCTCAGCAATGAGGCGATGCAGTTCACTTCTATCCTGAAAGGTGAGAATCCGTCCAACCATGATCTCGCCTACGACAATGGGTGCCGCTGTAATATTGATGTATGCTTGGAGCGAGGTGTAGAAGACTTCAACTTCGGTTCTCTCCATGGGCTGTTTAAGATATGTATGTTGAAACAATCGGAAAGCGCTGGCAGTCTGCTCCAGGGGTGTTAGCGTTGATAAGTCGAAGCGGTCACCGATCTGTAGGTTGATTTTTGGCAAAAGCGATCGATTGATCTCTACCACAGTCTCGTTATCATCAAGTACAAGAATACCTACTGTGAGTGTGTCAATGATATCCTGATGGGCAATGGTTACGAGATCAAATATTTTATCACGATGGATGGCAATGACGAAAAAGATCGCAGAGATTAGTATCCCCAGAGAGGTCATCCCCGGAATCACCGGCTGAGATTTAAACAGTACTACATTAAGAAAGACATCCAGTAATACAAATACAGTCAGCACTAGCACACCCTTAAGTACATGCGTAACCTGTTTTTTGATCCGCTGTGTGGCGTTCGATATAAGCGCTGAATAGATGATATACAGAGAAATAATAATAGTGCAGATCAAGAAGAGAATAAACAGCCAAAAAAGCGGACCATAAGATCTTTCAACATATCCACCATGCATAGGCAGTACAAAGCTTTGCTTTGGATTGACGATCACTCCTATTAAGATCAATGCTGCGACAATGTATAGGAGCAGCGTTTTCTTTTTTCGGAGAAGGTATGATTTTCCAGTTAGAAATATCGTAAAAAGAAGCCATCCAATCGTTAACAGTATCGAGTCAATAAAAGCGAGCTTCACATAAAACAATTGAACATCGGGATCAGCTGTAGTTTTGAGAGCGAATTGACAGAAGGGCCATAACATCATCGTGAAATGGAAAGTCAAGTAAACCTTATGTAAGTTAGTGATGGTTACAGTAACAAATATGTAGATGAATAGAACGAAAAGAACGAAGAATAATGATAAGTCAATCCATGTCATGATATTCAATTTGGTAACACCTTCTTATATAAAAAAATAGGTTCATCTTTATTCATTTATGCTCGAAACCTTCTCCCACTCGGTTAGCAGCTCTTGTACACTCTGTGCGGACTGTGGCTTACTGAATAAGTAACCTTGAATTTTATCGCAGCCTTGCTCCTGTAGGTAATCGAGTTGTACAGTTCGCTCTACACCTTCTGCAATAACACACATATTCATGCGTTTACCAATCATAATAATTTGTTCGACGAGAACGGCTTGATGTGTCCCTGTTCGAATGGAATCAATGAAGGACTTGTCTATTTTTAATGTCGAGATCGGCATATGAGTAAGATAGCTTAAGGAGGAATAACCTGTACCAAAGTCATCCAAGGCAATTTTGATGTTGTGAGCTCTGAGTTCAGTCAGTTTGCTGTTCACATATTCGTAAGATTCAACCAGAACACTTTCTGTGATTTCTAGCTCTAAGAATTCAGGGTCTAGCTCGTAGGCTTGCAAGGTGTCTAGCACTAACTCATTGAAATCGCTTTGCAGGAGCTGCAGCATTGAAATATTAACAGACATGGTCAGATGTGATAATCCTTGCTCATGAAGACTTTTTAAAAAGGCGCAGGCCGTTCTGAGCACCCACGCTCCAAGAGGAATAATGAGATGGGAATCTTCTGCTATTTTGATGAACTTATCCGGAGGGACCATGCCTAGTATAGGGTTATTCCAGCGCATAAGAGCCTCTAGTCCCGTCACCCTGTTCTGAGTCAGATCAATCTGGGGTTGATAGAATACTTCCAGCTCATTTTTCTCTAAAGCATTATATAACTGCTTCTCAATGTTCATTCGCTCAGTGAAGGTATCGTTGAGCAGTTGATCAAAGACAATAATTTGCCCCTTACCAGCGTCTTTGGCTTTATACATAGCGATGTCTGCGCATTTAAGGAGTTCCATAATATTACTTCCATGTTCGGGGTGAGCACTGATTCCGATGCTTAGGCTAACATGCAGCAGACTGTCATCCATCTCAATCGCATCTTTAAAACCGGCAATAATGTGGGTGGCTACGCTAGTTATACACTGACTGTTCTCAATAGAATATAAAAGTATGATGAACTCATCCCCGGCGAAACGATACACTTCCCCACTACTCCCAACCAGGGACACCAATCTCTCACTAACCTTAACAATTAGCCGGTCACCAAATTCATGGCCCATTGTATCATTTACATATTTGAAGTAATCAATGTCGATAAACATTAAGGCTGCAATGTTATTCCTTTCCAAAATGTGAGGCCCATTCTCATAAAATGCTAATTTGTTGGGCAAGCCGGTTAATAGATCATGATACGCCAGATAATGCATCCTTTCTTCATTCATGGCTAGCTTCTCTTGATTCTCAATGAGCTGATCATATTGTTGTCTGAGTTCTTCTTCCGTAGCTGTGATTTCCTCATAGGCGGCCTCTAGATTTTCGTGGGCACTCACCTTATCCCTATAGGCAAGATCCAGTTTCTTTTCGATCCTTTTAATCCGTTTCAGAGTACCTAGAATTAACGCAAAGATAAGCAAAGCTGTTATGAGGACAAAGAACCAGCCTTTAATTATATTACTAAGTCTTATCCACTCCGGATCTCGTGTAAAAGCGGAAACGGCTTTATCTGTTAAAGGGATCCATAAGCACCCTATAATAAAATATATTACGGCGATTTTTAAGGAACCCCGAACAGGATTGAAGGATTGTTTGGATATGGAATTTTTGTGTTTATTTCTTTGAAGCATATGTCCCTCCTATATTAAGCATGAGATGCGCGAGAGCTACTTGTTTTAGATCATTTCAACATATTTCATCAAAATCCTCTATTTGTCAGCGAGGTTCTGCAAATTTTAAGAATGAGTTTTTGGACAAGCTGAGGCTAGGCATTAATGCCTAGCTATGCTTGAACGTAACTTGTGTTATAATCAAACAAACAACTCGAAGAGAAAACTATAGTTAAGGGGGAATAGTAAGTGGAAATAGGTATCAGTACGTTCGTAGAAACAACACCGGATGTTCAATCAGGGGAGTTAATAAGTCATGCACAGCGATTGCGCGAGGTAGTAGAGGAGATTGTTCTTGCAGATAAGGTGGGCTTAGATATATTCGGTGTGGGTGAGCATCATCGAAAGGATTATGCTGCATCTTCTCCAGCAGTATTGCTGGCTGCGGCTGCCTCCCAGACGACACGAATTCGGCTGACCAGTGCGGTAACTGTGCTGTCCTCTGCTGATCCAGTACGTGTATTTCAGGATTTTGCAACACTTGATGGAATCTCAAATGGACGGGCAGAAATCATGGCAGGCCGGGGTTCTTTTATCGAATCTTTCCCGCTCTTTGGATATGATTTAAATGACTATGATGAGTTATTCGATGAGAAGCTGGACCTGTTGTTAAAAATAACGGCATCCGAAAAAGTAACATGGAGTGGAAATCACCGTCCAGCCATTAATAATCTGGGGATTTATCCGCGCCCTGTTCAGAATCCATTGCCCGTATGGATTGGCAGTGGAGGCAATACAGAATCTGTAATTCGTGCTGGCCTGCTCGGGCTACCACTTGTGCTCGCGATTATCGGAGGAAGTCCGTTGCAGTTTGCTCCACTGGTGAAGCTCTATAAGAAAGCGGCGGCCCAAGCAGGACATGATGTGTCGAAGCTTCCGGTTGCCTCACACTCGCACGGCTTTATTGCAGAGGATAATCAGCTTGCGGCCGATATGTTCTTCCCCTCTACGCAGGCTAGCATGAATGTGATTGGTCGTGAACGTGGCTGGGGTCATTATAGTCGGGCGAGCTTTGATGCGGCACGTAGATTTGAAGGTGCCTTATATGTAGGAGATCCAGACACCGTTGCAGAGAAGATTATTCACCTGCGCAAACACGTAGGAATTACACGCTTTATGCTGCATGTGCCGCTAGGTACGATGCCTCATAAGGATGTAATGAGAGCCATTGAGCTATTGGGGACTGAAGTAGCACCCATTGTTCGAGCTGAGATATCGAGATGGGAAGCAGAGGTCGAAGCAAAATAGGATTGACCCTTTCTAGATTAACCAGTATGATCTTACCAATTATTGTACTGATGGGAGGAGGGGACTGAAGTGGCGGATCGAATCATAGCGGACAGGCTTGAGGAATTAGGTATTGTTCTACCTAGTGCCAGTGAACCGGCGGCAAAATATGCTAACTACGTCATTGTTAATGGATTATGTTTTGTATCGGGAAAAGGCCCTGCCGGGCACCCCAAAGGCAAGCTGGGACAAGACTTCACCACCGAAGAAGGTTATCATTTTGCACGTCAGACTGGTATAGAGATCCTTGCCGTCCTTGAGTCAGCTTTAGGTTCCTTGGATAAAGTGAAGAGAGTGGTCAAAATTCAAGGATTCGTGAATGCAGATCCCTTATTCGAAGAACATCATAAAGTGCTCAATGGCTGTTCGGATTTAATGCTGGAGGTATTCGGAGACAAGGGCAGTCATGCTCGTTCGGTATTGGGCGCTGTTTCTGTAAGGGATAATCTTCCCATTATTATCGATTCTATTTTTGAAGTGGAATAACAAGAGGGCTGTGGCACCGAAAGGTGACCACAGTCCTCTTGTTTTAAAAATATTGGCTATGTTAAATCTTAATGTGGGACCGGGATTTCTTTTTCCATAACAAAATCATCCATGACGAATCCATGTCCGATATCCGCAATTTGCTCTCGTACGGTCCGGAAGCCTTTTTTCTCATATACCGCTATACTCGATTCGTTATGACGATTGACCGTCAGCCAAATATGGCTTAGGTTTCGATCTTTGCGCAGCTTCTCAAGGAATGCCAACGCTTGGCTGGCATAGCTGCGTCCCCTGTACTCCTTGCCGATATAAAACTTGCTCAAGAAGAGCTTTCCCTCTTCTTGTCTGGCCGAAATATATCCGACGCGGAGCCATCGTTATGGAGCAAGTAATATTCGTAGCCCTGATGCTGGATCTGATCCGTAATCGCTGGAACCGATTGGTACTTGTCAATCATGTAATCAATCTGCTCGATTGTAATAATGGAAACATAATATTCGCGCCATATTTCTGCCGCCAATCGCGCAACCTCAGCGGTTTCTTCCGCTGTATTCACGTGTGAAAACATAAGCCTCATGACAGGTGCCTGCCTTTCCTGGATCTTTCGCTTCATCCAATCAATAGAATATCATAAATTAATATATATAGAAGCGCTAGTCGCAACTAGCGAAGCATGAAAGGTAAGTAACGCTTCCAGTTGCTTTTGTAGGCTTCCACCAATAATTGTAACAGAACTAATTACCCTTTTTTTAGTAATAATAATTGAACATATCAATCAACGAGGTGATGACATCATGAGGATTCATAAGAAAGCAACACTACTTGTACTACTTACATCTATACTTTATACAATTCCAGCCCATGCGGCGGTGACGCCTCAGAATCAGGTTACGGGCGTTTTTCTGGATGATCGGCAGCTTGAATTAGAGGTTCAGCCCTTGCTCATAAACGGTACAACGCTTATTCCCATGCGCAAGCTGTTTGAAGAACAGGGAGCAAAGATTTCATGGAACAACGATACCAAAACAGTTAAGGCCACTAAGGGAACGCTGCTGCTGACTTATCAAATAGGAGATTTAACTGCGAACAAAAATGGACAAGTCTTAAGCTTAACCGTTCCGGGTCAGGTTGTCGGTGGAAATACGATGATGCCGCTGCGTTTTGTCAGCGAGGCTCTAGGCAGCACAGTAAAGTGGGAGGCCAACACTCGGACCGTCCGCATCTACTCAGCGATGAATTACGATACAACGATTCGTTACGGGGTTAACCTCCGCAGTTCGCCGAATTCATCGGATCAATCAGGTGTCCAGCAAATGTTGTCCGTAGGTGATAAAGTCCATATCGTTAGAGAAGTGGATGCTCTCTGGTTAGAAGTGCGGACGCAAGACAACAAGACGGGATACATATCTGCTAAACCGAAATATAGCGATTATACTAGTGAGTCGCTCGCTGAGAAGCAGGGAAACGAACTGCTTGCATACGGAGAGAAGTATCTGGGAACCCCTTATGAATTTGGTGCAGCAACAAACCAGACGTCTACCTTTGACTGTTCTTCTTTCGTAGGGCATTTATTTGAGAACGTGTTGTCGGTGGATCTGCCACGTGCCTCTTATAATCAAGCCAAAGAAGGGAAGGAAGTTGGGATCACCGAACTGCGTAAAGGTGATTTGTTATTCTTTAGTGCACGTGGCCTCGACATTGGTCATGTTGCCATGTATGCGGGGAATAATCAGATATTGCATACGTATTCGAAGGAACAAGGCGTCCATTATGAAGCCCTGAGTGAGAAGTGGAAGAAGCGTTTTGTGACGGCCCGTAGAATGTTTTGATTGGGTAGCGATTAAGCTATAATGATCACAATGAAGCAAACAGTTCTATTTATTCCTCATAGATTTCATCGAAACCACTCCATCCTAGGAGTGGTTTTTAAATTTGGGGTATAATGGATGTAGATCATATAGTATAAACCTACAGGGGTGAAATATAGATGAAGCGCATTACGATTTTGATTGCGGATGATGAGGCGGAGATTGCGGATCTTGTGGCTTTGCATTTGCAAAAAGAAGGGTATCATATCATTAAAGTATCCGATGGGCGGGCAGCGGTGCAAGCTATTGACTCCCAAACGATAGATTTGGCGATTCTCGATATTATGATGCCAGGGCTGGATGGCTATGAGGTAACCCGTCACATCCGGGAGCAGCATCATCTGCCGATTATCTTTTTAAGTGCGAAAACTTCTGATCTCGATAAGATCACGGGACTTGTCATAGGCGCAGATGATTATATGACCAAACCGTTTAATCCCATGGAGCTAGTAGCCCGCGTTAATTCTCAACTACGGCGCTCTATACAATTCAGTCAGCCCGCAGCCATTCTTAAGTCGGTCCTTGAAGTAGGTGGGCTGACGATTTCACCAGATGAGCATACCGTCACTCTTTACGGCGAGATAATAGACCTAACTCCGAAAGAGTTTGATATTCTGCATTTATTGGCAAGCCATCCTAAGCAGGTGTTTAGTGCGGAAAGTATCTTCCAGCAGGTATGGGGAGAAGCTTATTATGAAAGTGGCAACACGGTCATGGTGCATATCCGTACCTTACGCAAAAAGCTCGGTGAAGACATCAATAAGAACAAATTTATTAAGACGATCTGGGGCGTAGGATATACCTTTACTGGGTAAGACCACTGAGCTCTTATACATTTTAAGAAAAACTTTATAATTGTCCTGCCTTTTCTTTAAAGTGTCTTCGTTATTCTATTCCTATCAAGCATAAACGCTTTAAGGAAATGGGAGGACATTACGGATGAAAAAGTGGGGCTTTTTGGTGATTGTTGTGTTATTTCTCGGTTACGCTGCAGCTCGTTATTTACCGGATACGGGTAATTTAGCTGATAAGAATGATAAGGTTCAAAAAGGATCGATTAGAAATAGCGATAGTTTAAAGGTGGTTACGCAAGATCAGGTATATCAAGGGGATTTATTGCTGGTGAACAAACAATATCCGGTACATGAGGACAGTGTGAAGTCCGATATTGTAACCTTATCTGATCAGAAGGAACTGGTTCAGGGCTACGGATTACTAGATACCTCGATTCGGTTGTCTGAAAGTGTAACCCATAAATTTATTAAGATGATTAAGGCTGCTGAGAAGGATGGCGTGAATCATTTTTTAATTAGCAGCGGGTACAGAGACTTTGAGGAGCAAGAGGAATTGTATAAGGAAAAAGGTTCAGACTATGCTCTGCCAGCACAATATAGCGAACATAATCTAGGATTATCGCTGGACATCGGGTCGTCCCAATCGGAAATGAGCAAAGCACCTGAAGGCAAATGGTTGGAAAAGAATGCGTGGAAATACGGCTTTATTCTACGCTATCCGAAAGACAAAATGGAGATTACGGGGATAAAATATGAACCTTGGCACTTCCGTTATGTCGGCTTACCGCATAGTGCGATCATTTATGAGAAGGGAATTGTGCTGGAACAATATTTAGATCTTTTGAAGGAGAATAGAGAAATTTCAACGGTTGTAGACGGCAAAACATATACGGTGAACTATTATCCAGTATCAGGATATACAAGTATTAAGATTCCAAAGGAAGGGCAATATAAAACGTCGGGCGATAATATGGACGGCGTAATTGTCACTACATTTTGATGAGTACGAAGCCTAAGAGCGAGTCTACTATGAAATTATTGCTGGCAGCCGTATTTATTGTCTATATGTATTTCTTGATCCGAATTATTGTATTTAAAGGCGCACCTTTTAGCTTGCCATCACTTTGGGAACAGGCTGGGCGTATGCTTGAGCATCCCGACAGAATTTTTAATCGACAGGGCAACTATATACCTTTTAAAGAGATCTCGCGGGGGATAGAACATCTGTCACTTTCAGATCCTTTTTCATCACTTAATTTAGTGGGCAATCTTCTGGCGTTTATTCCTTTTGGAGTCATTGTACCTATGCTGTTATCGCAAAAAGAAAGGTTATTCCAAAAGGTCTTCATGCTCTCTTTTGCGCTGAGTCTGAGCTTTGAAGTTACACAATTAGTATTGTATATCGGCACCTTTGACGTAGATGATCTGATCTTAAATACTTGCGGTGGGGTAGTCGGTTACGCCATGTATAGAATGCTGGTTTCTTCTGGATTGTTTACAACTATATCGAAGCGGTGTTAGTATTTGTGGATGGTAGATATAGACAGGAAATAGAAGGGGCATGGTATGAAAAAACGTATTTCGGATATTGTTTCCATCATTGTAGGAGCATTGCTGTTCTCCTTGGCCGTTAACTTGTTTGTGATTCCGAACGAATTCGGTGAAGGCGGGGTAACGGGACTGACTATGATTACATACTATTTGTATCAATGGTCACCGGGTATTGTTAGCTTAATTCTTAATGCTTTATTATTGATTATGGGTTATAAATTTTTGGACAAAACGACGACGGTATACACGATTATTGCGGTGTTTTTTAACTCGTTATTCTTGATTCTTACGAAGAATTGGCATATCGCCAGCGATGAGTTGATCATCAATGCAATATTTGGAGGCATCTTGTCTGGTGTGGGTATCGGAATGATCATACGCGTGGGTGGGACGACCGCAGGTTCAACCATTATCGCCAGAATCTTGCATAAATTTTTGGATTGGAACGTTAGCTACGCTCTTCTTCTGGTCGATTTAGTTGTGGTATTTGCTTCGTATTTCATCATTGGTGTTCAAAGTCTGATGTTTACGATTGTGATGCTCTATATAGCGACTAAGGTGATGGACTTCATTATTGAGGGAGTGAATCCTAAGAAGGCCATTACGATTGTATCCAAGGAGCAGGACAAAATTGCTGAACAAGTGAATCGGATCATGGATAGAGGGGTCACAGTCATTTATGGCCGGGGATATTATACTAAAGAACCCAAAGAGCTGCTTTACATTGTCATTAGCAAACAGGAAGTGACCATGCTTAAGAAAATCGTAAGATCGATTGATAAAGAGGCTTTTATCGCCATTCACGATGTAAGAGATGTGTTCGGGGAAGGCTTTGTGGAACTGGCAAAATAAGAGCTAAAGTGCTGTCCGGTAGCTACCTGAGCTGCTTGGGCGGCTTTTTTTTGGTTGGGTATTCGAATGTGATAGATATCATTGCGTTTTCTGTTTGTTCACATTTTATTAAATTTTAAAGTGATTCAGCGCACACTCGCTCATTTGCAGCTTCTATATGCTTGTTATAGAGGCATTATCTAATTGCAGGAGAGAGGGTATTCATATGTTAGATCAACAAACGATTGCTATTATAAAATCAACAGTTCCTGTATTACAGGTTCATGGAACAACCATTACTATGACGTTCTATGGCATGTTATTTGAAAACCATCCAGAGCTATTAAATATATTTAATCATGCCAATCAGCGGCAAGGCAGACAGCAGACAGCGCTTGCTAACGCAGTTCTAGCAGCGGCTATGAATATTGATCAACTAGAGAATATCTTACCAGTGGTGAAACAGATTGCTGAGAAGCATCGCGCGCTAGGTGTATTGCCTGAGCATTATCCGATTGTGGGTGAGACCTTATTAGCTGCGATTGGGCAAGTGCTTGGCGATGCGGCAACACCGGAAATCATAGATGCATGGGCCAAGGCCTATGGTGTGATCGCAGATGCTTTCATTGGTGTGGAAGCAGAAAAGTATCGTGAAGCTGCGGAAGCTCCGGGGGGCTGGAGTGGATTCAGAAACTTTGTCGTCACTCGGAAGGTTAGAGAAGGTGAGCTTATTACTTCTTTTTACCTGTCTCCTGAGGATGGAGGGGAGATCTCCTCTTATGCCCCGGGTCAGTACATCACGGTTCGTGTTCAGCCTACGGGCGAGGAATATTCCCATATTCGCCACTACAGTTTGTCCAGTGCTCCGGGACAGATGTATTACCGTATCACTGTTAAACGGGAAGGCGAAGGGTTAGACAGACCCGCAGGCGTCGTATCTACTTATCTGCATGATTTCGTCCAAGTGGGCTCTATTTTAGAAGTGGGTTCTCCAGCGGGCGATTTTGTACTGGATCAGCGTAGTGATACTCCGGTGGTTCTAATCAGTGGGGGTGTGGGCTTAACCCCAATGGTAAGTATGCTGGAGACAATAATTGCTGCACAGCCAGAACGCGAGGTAACCTATATTCATGCAGCCATCAATGGAAGTTTGCATGCTATGAAAGATAGGGTGGCAGATTTAGCGCAATCTCATTCTTCTCTTCGGTCTTATGTATGTTATGAATCTCCAAACGAAGAAGAACAGTACAATAGATCTGGTTATATTGATCTTTCTTGGCTTCAAGAAATAGCAGATGTGAACTCTGAATTCTATTTCTGTGGGCCGACCCCTTTTATGAAGGTCATATATAAGGCGCTCAAGGAATGGCGGGTACCTGATGACAGAATTCATTTTGAATTTTTTGGCCCTGCCGGCAGTTTAGAAGAATAATATATAACAAAAAGCGCTTCAGCCGATTGGCTGAAGCGCTTTTTGTTTTGCTTTAGTATTTATTTGAAAGAAGCAAATGGATCGGTGCCTTTAGGCAATATTGAACTGAAATTAAAGGTGTAGGTAGGAATTCCAGCTGCATAAGGTGCGATTTCATATTGTTGATAGAAGATAGCTAAGCCACTTTCACTGACGTAGAAGGCTGGTTTATCTGTGAGTCCACCCGTTGACTCCGGAAAAGCAATATCCTTAGTGCTTGCCTTCAACATTTTATCTAGCTTTTGTTTGTAGTTTGGTTCTGCCTTTAGCAGGTCTTTAAGCTCTATCTTCTTACCATCCTTCAGCGAGAAGGTATGTCCCTCGCGCATGGTACCGCCGTGTGCTCCACCGCTGTAACCATATTGATCGACTACAATACTAAGTATGCCTTCACGGTTAAAGGTGACAACATAATTTTGAGAATAGTCATATTTATTCTCTATCGTACCATCTCTACGGCTAGACTCTTTCTCAGCCTCTGACACGAATACTTCAGCCTCTTTTTTGAAGGTAGCATTAATCGTGTTTTGCACTTCATCGGTTAGACCGCTGATTTTTGGATATTGTACTTTAATACTAGCATTCTTATTGCTCTTGTCTAAGGCAACAGAGGTGATCTTGATGTCATTCATCACCTTATTGCTAAGCTCAAGCGATTTCTGAGCTGGATTATATACGCCTTGAACACCTAAATAATCATTTAACAGCTTGAAAGGAACATATAAGCGGTCATTGATCATCTTCACTTCATGATTTCCGGTCATGCTATAAATGTAATATCCGTTTAAATCGGTACTGACGCCATAGTCAGAGACCTCCATGTTCAGCTTCGCCGAGTCACTACCTACACTGTAAGTCTTTGTGGTTGAATTGTATTGAATAGCAAGGCCGAAGGCATCACGCAATACGGTTAAAGGGATCATGGTATTTCCATCTACGATTTTTCCTTGCTGCGTTAAGACTTGGCCTTTATATTTAAGCACCACAGAAGGCTGCTGAACGGCTTGTTTAACCGTTTTCGTGGTCGTTGCAGCCTGAACAGAATTCCCTCCGATGAGTCCAGTACCTCCAAGTAATACTCCAGTTGCTAATACAGCAGACGTCCATTTCATAGTTTTGTTCATGATTTAATTTCTCCTCTCCAATGATGGGCTTATGTAGTTCATTATGATTTTTGATGTTGTCTATCACTCCTACAATTATACCTAGCCCCCCAATAGATTTGATTACAAACAGGGTTACAGTGTTGTTGCATAGACGTGCAAAAGGTATATACTTTTTAACCATTTATTAATTTTTGACACAATCATAAGGACTTTAAAGTAATTACGGTAAGCTCGGGGCGGCAATTAAAACGTATAGGCATACGAGTCACTCCAATCCCGCGTGTGGTATAGATCTGGAGTCGACTATCTGGGAGCTGGTATAGTCCGCTTGAATATTTACTGCCGTGAGGCGGAGTATACAAGGCACCTACAAAGGGGAGACGCACCTGTCCTCCGTGACTATGGCCGGACAATTGCAGATCTATGGGAAGATCACTATATTCATCAGCAAAATCAGGCTCGTGAGCAAGGAGTAGGGTACATGCCTTATCAGGGATATGGCGTAGCGCCTGATGAATATCTGCTTTGCCGACCCACGGATCATCTACTCCAGCTAGATAAAGCGCCTCCGCATCTTTTTTTAAGACAATATGTTCATTATGAAGCACGTGGAAGCCAGATTGCGCTAACCCTTTCGTTACAGCTTTCCTAGTACCAAAAGCATCGTGGTTACCTAATACAGCATATTGTCCAAAGGGTGCCCGCAACTGTGAACATAAGTCTACAGCCTCAGAAATATATTCGGTTGAATGATCTAGTAGATCCCCAGTGAAGCAGATCAGATCTGGACTTACATGTTGAATTTGCTGTACTAACTCTGTTAAGGCCTCGGACTTCGTATACACGCCTAAGTGTAAATCACTGAAATGAACGATACGAAATCTATCGAATGTTGGAGGGAGTAGAGGAAGCTTTATATCTATATGTTTAACTTCAAGCCAGTAGGGCTCGACCCAGTGAGAATAAATGCCGGTCGCACTAGCGGTTCCAAGCAGCCCGAGCGACACTTGAGCACTTTTCTTCAGAAATTGGCGTCTGCTAATAGGTTTAGTATTCATGAATCCATCCTACGGTAGAATTGTTACTTTAATATGACAATATTCATTATGTCACCCATTGTGTCGATAAACTTACATATACATTTACTTAATGGGAGATGAACAGATGAGTATTATCGATGCCTTAGTCCTCGCAGCACCTTACTTCAAAAAGCTTCACTCGCAAGATATTATGATCGGTATTACGGACAGGGAAATCTTCCAGTATTATACTCCTAGTAATGCCATTAATCTTGGATTGGTTAAAGGAAGTCCTATTCCACCTGAAGACTTAACCATTTCAAATGGATTGAAAGGTGAGGTTAGCTTTAACCGCATTCCAGCAGAAATATATGGAGCTCCTGTGATTTCAACATGTGTTCCTATATATGGAACAGATAACGAGGTAGTGGGCGTGTTCGCAATTGCTTACACACTGGAGAACGAGAATAAGCTTGAGGTATTTACAGAAGAGATTAATGGGATAAGCAATCACCTAATGGATATGGTTCAGAGCGTAGCTGCCCAATCTGAAGAATTATCGGCCACCTCTCAACAAATATTAGATAATACACGTAGAGCGGTAACGGAGTCTCAAGAAGTAAATAAGGTTACTAGCTTCATTCGTGAAATTTCTGAGCAGACGAATCTGCTAGGACTAAATGCGGCCATCGAAGCTGCGCGTGTAGGAGAGCAGGGGGCGGGCTTTGGCGTTGTGGCTAAGGAAGTACGCAAACTGTCTGTAAATACCAAAGAAGCAACCCATAATATTGAAAAATCACTCAGTGATGTTCAAAAGTCCATTAAACAAATGGAGCTGGAAATTGAAGCGATCTCCGCTTCTTCACACGCACAAGCAGAACTTGTCACCGAATTCAGCGGGGTAATTGAACGCTTGAATAAGGCCAGCAAAGAAATGACTACTTTCATGCAATCCATCATCCAGTAGGGTGTATGCATAAAGTTACTTATCCTAAACCATGCTAGAAGAGACAGGCGCATTTCAGAAGGGAGCGAATTTCATTTATGAAACAACCCGATTCCAGTCTGCAAGCGAACGACAATGTAACTCAAGCCAAAAATGCTTTAGGCAAACTTCATTTCTCTGTCTCTCAGGCGCTTAGTCATCCAACAGAACAGACTTTGGCACAGGCTGAGAACCGTTTGGCGCATACCGAACAGGCGGTGGAGCAAGCTCAGGCCTGGTTAGGCCCCCAAGGTGTGGAGTTGGCTGAAGAACTGCTGGCCGAGGATAAGAGCAGGCTTGCTGCATTGAAGACGCAAGGGAAACGTTCAGAACGCTAGATGTTCCTGCTACAACCCGTGAGGCGACTAAGCTTCACGGGTTGTTCTCATGCACTGTTTCTTTAAGGGTGTAGCTTAGGATTGAGGATGGTATACTGGATTGAAGGTTCTGGCAAGAGCTTGGATGGGGGATAAACGATATGAATGGTAAGGACATTGAAGAGTTAACCCGGCAGGCGGAGGCTTTCGTTCGACAATGTTACGCTGAACTTGATAAGACTGAAGCTGAGATGGATCATCGCATCCAAGCCGTACGAGAAGAAATTAATCAATCCGGGAGTTACACACATACAACGGAAGAGTTGGCTCATGGGGCAAGAATGGCTTGGCGAAATAATAGCCGCTGCATTGGCCGCCTCTTCTGGCAATCCATTGAGCTGATGGATGAACGTCTGGCAGAGACCGAGGAGGATATTGCTGAAGCTTTGCTGCGACATCTGGAAAAGGCGAATAATGGAGGACGCATTCGTCCACTTATCACGGTCTTCCGCAGCGGGGTAGATCCTGACCGGAGAATCCGGATTTGGAACCATCAATTGATTCGTTACGCGGGATATCCTGGTGATGCTGAACATGAACGCGCTGGTGATCCGGCATCGGATGAATTTACGAAAGTGTGCCAACAACTAGGCTGGCAGGGAACAAGGGGCGATTTTGATGTATTGCCGCTAGTGATCAGCATAGGTAATGGGCATCCCCATGTATTTCCTATTCCTCAATACCTCATTCAGGAGGTACCGTTAACGCATCCCGAAATTGAACGTTTTGCAGAGCTTCAGCTTCGCTGGTATTCTGTACCGATCATTTCGGACATGCAGTTGGAGATTGGGGGAATTCTATACCCCGCGGCTCCTTTTAACGGCTGGTACATGGAGACTGAAATAGGCTCACGTAACTTAGGGGATACTGGACGATATAACACTTTGCCGGCTGTAGCTGATCTGATGGGACTTGACCGCTCCAGTAACACAACGCTTTGGAAGGATCGGGTGCTTCTTGAGTTGAATCGTGCAGTACTGCATTCCTTTAAGCAAGCTGGGGTCAGTATCGTTGATCACCATACAGCAGCCGATCAATTTGTGAGATTCCAAGAGCAGGAGCAGGGACATGAACGTCAGGTTTCGGGACGCTGGTCATGGCTGATCCCCCCTATGTCTCCGTCGTCTACACCGATTTGGCATGACAGTAAGCTGAAAGAATATGATTACAGCCCTCGTTTCCTTTATCAGCGATCACCTGTGGCCACCTGCCCTTTTCACTAGCAATCGAATTTATGATCAAAAAAGCGCCAAGTTCCCCTTATAAGGAAACTGGCGCTTTTTAGGCTTTTAAATGATCCAGGAAAATTCGTTTGAGAAGCTCAAGCTGATCGTCGGAGTCTAGGTCCGATTCTAGCAGGAGAATATTCTTTTTCATCGTTAGTTTCCTGGAAAAGAGGGCAAAGCTATTCATAAGAGTGATCAAGGTCTCTTTCACAGGGAGACCGGCACGAATAGAACCGTCTTCCACTCCATTTTGAATGATTCTGGAGTATTCATGCCAGATCTTACGATTGAGTGCATTGAAATTCAGCACATCCTCCACAGGCTCACTCGAGTGTGAGGCGTAGCTTTCGAAATTGACCATAAAGATAATACTTAGATGATTCTGATCCAGTATAAAGAAATCAAATAATTTCTCAATCTTTTCAAGACAGGTAAGTGGCAAGTCGGCCACATATTTAAAATAATCGAGCATAGGCTCCAGCATTCGGGTGGCCACAGCCACGATGAGCTTTTCTTTTCTAGGAAAATATCGAAACAACGTCGCAATCCCTATATTTGCTTCACTCGCGACATCCTGCATCGTCGATTTTTCAATTCCTTTTTGCGAAAATACCTGTTCTGCGGCTTCGAGGATATCCAATAATCTTTGCTGCTTACCATCGGATCTTTCTTTTTCGTATCTTGTTTTAGGATTCATGAGGGATAGACCCTTCCATTTTTTGATTAGGTTCTTTAATTATTAGTATTATATCCACCGTTTATTGGATTAAGCAAGGAGTAGTTGTAGTTGTTTCATAATAATGATATGATGTATATCACAGTGATAGTGTGACTATCATCACTCGAATTATTATATCACAATACGATTATAGAGGAGACTTAATTATGAATCGTCTAACTAATAAAGTAGCAATCATTACAGGTGCAGGCAGCGGTATGGGTCGTGAAGAAGCGCTTTTGATGTCCAAAGAGGGCGCTACAGTTGTAGCAACAGATATTAACGAAGCTGCCGTACAAGCGGTTGTGAAGGAAATCGAAGCCAATGGTGGACAAGCAGCAGCTTATGCACATAATGTAGCTTCTGAAGAAGATTGGATTAAGGTTGTAGAAGATGTGGTTAGCAAGTTTGGTAAAATCGATATCCTGGTAAATAACGCAGGGATCTCTTTCCCTGTTCAATTGCTTGAATCCACTGTTGATCAATGGAACAAAGTAATGAACATTAACGTGAGCAGCGTATTCTTAGGCATGAAGCATGTTGTTCCTCAAATGCAGAACAATAAAGGCGGTTCCATCGTCAATATTTCCTCCATCGCAGGTTTGACGGGCAGCAGCGGTGCTGGCGCTTATACAGCTTCTAAAGGTGCCGTTCGTATGCTGAGTAAAGCAGCAGCTGTAGACTTTGGTAAAGATAACATTCGCGTGAACTCTGTTCACCCAGGCTTTATCGAAACCCCAATGAGTGCTGAATTTGTAAATGACGAAAGAATGCATAGCTTCTTTATGTCCCAGACTGCATTGCCACGCGTTGGACGTGCTTCTGAAGTAGCTGAAGCTGTATTATTCTTGGCTTCTGATGAAGCTTCTTACATTACAGGTGTTGAGTTGCCAGTTGATGGCGGAGTGGTAGCTAAATAATAAATTTATAAATAGGAAACACTAAGAAAGCCGTCTCATGCGTAGAATCTGTCTATGCGTAGGGCGGCTTTTTTGCACCCATTTCTACCGAACATTAGCCTACAACCCTGCATAACATATAGCACTTGTAAGTAGGAGAAGGGTGTGGTTCGGAGATGGGCATCCAATTAACAGCACTCCATTATGTATATCTGGCATTCATCGTGTTCATTATGGCACTTCTGATTAAGCGGCGGGATACAACGATGATCTGTATTGCAGGCATCTTTGTACTAGGCTGGCTCGCGACAGAAACGATTAGTGGTTCGGTCACAGGCGTATTCAACTCTTTTGTATATGCAACTAAGGAGCTAATGGGTACGATTATGATTATTTCGATCATTGTAGCCATGAGCAGAGTATTAACACGTACCGGAATAAACGAGACGATGGTTGCTCCGCTTACCCGTTTTTTACGTACGCCGTTTATGGCATTTTGGGGCATTGGCTTCATTATGATGGTAACATCATGGTTCTTCTGGCCTTCGCCAGCCGTTGCCTTGATAGGGGTTGTGCTACTGCCCGTTGCTATTCGTGTGGGATTGCCTGCACTTGGAGCAGCGATGGCGATGAATCTATTCGGTCATGGGATTGCGTTGTCGAGTGATTATATTATTCAAGGTGCACCTAAATTGACGGCAGATGCGGCAGGGCTGCCGGTAAGCAGTGTCATGGAAGCGAGTATTCCACTTGTGATCGTGATGGGTATAGTCACTACGGTAACAGCTTATTGGATGATGCGGCGGGATCAGAAGAATGGTACTTGGCGGGATGGACTTATCTCGGGGAAAAATGCCGGGAATGCGCTAGCTGCAGAGAGTGATGCGGTAGAAGATCAAGCCGTCATTCCGCCCACACTGAAGAAATGGTTGGCTATCTTGATCCCACTCTTGTTTCTAGCTGATGTAGCGGGCATGTTTCTGCTGGATTTACAGGGGGGAGACGCAACTGCTTTAGTTGGCGGGACTGCTGTATTTATCTTGGTCGTAGTAACATTGCTCGCACATCGTAATAAAGGATTGGAGCAAGTTACCGCCTATCTAATCGATGGACTTACATTTGGCTTTAAAGTATTCGGTCCAGTGATTCCGATTGCTGCATTCTTCTATTTGGGTGATTCGGCCTTTGCTGAATTGTTTGGAAAAGTTTTACCCGCTGCATCTCAGGGGATTGTTAATGATCTTGGGGTTGCTCTAGCGCATAATGTGCCACTGAATGGTGCTGTAGGTGCTGTGACCGCCACCATAACAGGAGCCATCACGGGTCTTGATGGTTCAGGGTTCTCGGGAATCTCACTTGCGGGGTCCATCGGAAAATTGTTCGCGGTGGCCACTCATTCTGACGCAGCTACTTTAACTGCACTTGGTCAGGTATCTGCCATTTGGGTGGGTGGGGGTACGTTAATCCCATGGGCATTGATCCCAGCCGCTGCGATCTGCGGTGTAAGCCCGTTTGAGCTCGCTAGACGCAATGTTAAACCGGTACTAATTGGACTGATAGTTACTACAATTGTTGCTATGTTTCTGGTGTAGACCCAGCTTAAAACATGATGGAATCCAAAAAAAGCTGCCGAGAATATTCCCGGCAGCCTTATATGTTTATCGTATACCCTTCATGAAATTCTGAATCTTCGAAGAGAACAGGAAGAGAATTAACGCGAGCACAATGGCGACTCCGCCGATGACTCCGAAGTACAGCATTTCAGTATCCGGGGTATAGAACTTCACAATCTGAGCATTGATAGCTTGCGCAGCAGCATTGGACAAGAACCACATGCTCATCATCTGAGCTGTAAAAGCAGCGGGTGCCAGTTTGGTTGTTGCCGAGAGACCAACAGGTGACAAGCATAGTTCCCCAATGACGACGATAAAGTAGCTGAGAACCAGCCATAATGGATTCACCAGTGAATGGGCTCCACCGAAGTAAGCCGGTACCAGAATCACTAGGAAGGACAGACCGGCAAACAATAAACCAAGCGAGAACTTTTGGGGAATCGTTGGTTGGCGGTTACCGAGCCTTAACCAAATCCAGGCAAATGCAGGTGCAAGGGCGATAATAAACAGTGGGTTAAGCGACTGGAACCAAGCAGGAGAAATGTGTATGCCTGCAAAATCCAACTGGGTGCGCTTATCAGCAAAGCTTGCTAGAACCGTTGAAGTTTGTTCCTGAATCGCCCAGAACATAATCGAAGCCATAAATAAAGGGATGTATGCGAGAATCCGTGATCGCTCTACAGCAGTTGTCTTGGGACTGCGGTACATCACAATAAAGTACATGGTAGGAATAAGCAGCCCTAAGACCCCTACAATTTTAATGAATGTCTCAAAAGTAAGTGCTCCAGTAAGAATGCCTATCGTAACTAATACAGCAAGCACAACTAATCCAATCCCAATCCAAGTAAACAATTTTTTCTTTTGTTCGGCTGGAATCGGGTTGTGTACAATCGTACCCGCCAGACCTAGATTTTTGGTGCGAGTCATTACGTAAACAACTAGTCCGATAAACATTCCGATTGCGGCAATCGAGAAGCCTAGATGGAAATTATTCATACCTACCGCGCCTACAATTAGTGGAGAGATGAATCCGCCGAGATTAATACCCATATAAAAAATGCTGAAAGCTGCGTCGCGGCGGTTATCTTGTTCGCTGTAGATTTCGCCTACAATACTTGATACATTGGGCTTAAGAAGTCCGGTTCCGAGCACGATCATAATCATCGAAGCAAAGAATAGCGTGGCATTTCCCGGTATCGCCAGTAAAATATGCCCGAACATAATTAGAACGCCGCCGTAAAAGACAGCCTTGGAAGTCCCGAAAATCCGATCCGCAAGCCATCCACCTATAATTCCAGACATATATACGAGTGATCCGTAGATAGACATAATCGAAAGGGCCATATCCTCTGGAAATCCGAGCCCGCCTTTGCTTACCTCATAATACATGTAGTAAACAAGGATCGCTCTCATGCCATAATAGGAAAAACGTTCCCAAAATTCAGTAAAGAAAAGTGTGAATAGTCCCTTAGGATGTCCGAAAAATCCGGTTTGCGGGACACTATCTACAATTTTTTGCCTGTCTGTTGCTGACATGAATCAAATCCTCCTAGATGCTAATTGCTCTTTTCATGAAGTTAACACAGCTCTACACTACCTTAATATTTATAATACCCTCATGAGGAAAATCACAACCCTTTGGTAAGAAGGTTCTGAATAATGTCATATTTTTTAGTAATATTTCCAGCGTGGATTATGAATTAACTTTTATTGTGAATGTCATCCAAAACAATAGAGTTTTGAAAATTATATTGTTTGGAGTTGCATTATTTCGGAGATGAGCATATACTCTGAACAAGAAAGTGATTGATCAATAACCTAATAAGATTAGGTTACGTAAGGAGATTATCATGACAACAGAATCTAGTTCCGGTCGCAAGAAATCGGATGAATCGGTCACTGTAAACCGCCGGGAACAAATCTTGGAGGCAGCGGTTATTGTGTTCGCCGAGAATGGATACTACCGAGCTACAACAGCACAGGTTGCGGAAAAGGTAGGTATTTCTCAGCCTTATGTATTCAAGGTGTTCAAGAACAAAGAAGAATTGTTTGTCGCTTCCTTAGAACGGGCTTTTGAGCGGATTATTCATTCATTTAAAGGAGTAGAAGCCCCAGCAGATCAAGTGTTGAAGGAAAGTATTAAAGTATACGAGTTGTTGATGGAGACGCATCCGAATGAGATTATTTTGCAAATTCAGGGGTTAGGGATTCGCGATGAAGTCATTCGTGAAACCATGCAAAAGGGAATGCTGGAAATTACCAACCTTGTGCACGAGAAGTTTGTCGCCGCCGGGATCGAGCAGCCTGAAGTAGAGGTAAGCACCTTTATGGCCAATGGTATGCTGTGCAATATTTCTATGGCCCTTGGAATGCCTGAGCTGAAGCCGAAACATCGGAAATAGGTGTAGAGAAGAAGATACGTTGTAACATCTAAGAGCTTAGGCTCCTAGATGTATGATTATAAGTTAGTGATTGATCAATAACAATAATAGGAGGAATGATTTATGTTAACAAAAGCGCTCGTGCTTGGTGCAACCGGGGGAACAGGGACTGTTATTATCGCTGAATTGTTAAAGAGAGGGATAGAAACGGTGGCCTTTGGACGATCGATTCCAAAGCTGGAGAAGCTTGCAACAAAGCTGGGTAATCCCGCCGCGCTTAAGCTAATGGCAGGAGACGTATTTAATGTGCAGGATATATTAGCAGCTGCACAGGATGTGGATGTTATTTTTCATAGTGCATCTGTTCCATATAATGAGATGAGTACGCGACTGTTACCCATGGGAGAGGCGGTCATGGAGGCGGCTAATACGCTGGGAATAAAGGTTGTCGCAGTGGATGGCATTTATCCTTATGGGAGAAGACAGAATGACAAGCCGATCGGCGAGGAATATCCGAAGAATCCGCATACAAAAAAAGGAAAAGTGAAACTTGAGTTTGAACGAATGTTTTTTAGCCGGCGTTGGAGTAATACACAGGGACTCATTGTCCGATTACCGGATTATTATGGACCTACTGCCAATGAGGCTTCTTATTTAGGATCGACCCTAGAGTCCATCGCTGCGGGTAAACCTGCAATATTCATTGGCAATATGAACGTTCCCCGTGAGTATGTATATTTGCCGGATGCGGCTGTCATGATTGTTGAGCTCGCTTGCAGAGAAGAGGCTTATGGTCAGAATTGGAATATTCCGGGGACAGGCACAATTTCAGGTCGAGATATCGTTAAAATAGCGCAAGTAGCACAAGGTTCCAAGAAGCCTGTTATCTCTGTAGGAAGGATTGGATTATCGCTGCTCGGCACATTCGTTCCAGTCATGAAAGAGATCGTGGAGATGCTGTATTTAACCCAGGAACCGGTGATCCTAAACGGTGGTAAATATGAGCGTAATGTGGGTCCAATTCCCACTACTCCTTTTGAGCAAGGGATAACTGAGACGGTGCTTGCTCTGATGAGTCATCAGGTCAGGGGAGAATAAAGAACAACGGTCATTGTGAAAGATAGAATAAAAGGCAAACTTATGATACTATTTACTCCTATATAGAAAGAGGACGTGAGCTAAAATGATCAACATAACTATGCCCAATGTGGATGTTCGAATTACTAAACAAATCAACCCGCAGCTAAGCAATATTTACGGATTCACTGATTTCCATCTGATTCCAAGAGATTACGGCGGCATCTTCATGTTCTACAATGACCAAGATGAGTTGTTGTTTGTAGGTAAAGCGAGAAAGCTAAGACCCAGAATCAAAAAACATTTTGAAGATACCGTATCTGATATCAAGCTGCATCGGGACGAGGTCACCAGAATTGATGTATGTTTAATCGAAAGTCCAGTTCACAGAGAGATATACGAAACCTATATCATTAATGAGCTGAAATCTAAATACAATGTAGACAAAGTAATGTTCAGATAAATATAAAGAAGAGGCGCCGTCTAATGACGGTGCTTTTTTTATGCTTGAAGAAAGCTAGGAATGAAATAAGAGCATCGGAACACACTATAAAAGATAGTTAATAGATCCTTAAAGGGAGATCGGTCATATTGAAGACTAAGTTTTTGATATTGAAGCTAACCTTACTGTGTATGTTTCTTGTGGTTAGTGTAATGCCAGTAACTGCCGATGCTGCAGCTAAAGAGAAAAAGAGCTCACACAAGCTATGCTTTACGCCCTCTGTAATAGAGCTTAAGGATAATCTCAGGAAACTATGGAGCGATCATGTGATATGGACAAAAAACTACATAGTTAGCGCTTTTGCGAATTCCGAGGATAAAGAGAAGGTACTGGCAAGGTTGCTACAGAATCAGCAGGAGATAGGGGATGTTTATAAGCCGTATTACGGTAAGGCAGTAGGGGATAAGCTAGCTCAATTATTGCGGGAGCATATCCTGATTGCCGGAAAGGTAGTTGCTGCTGCACTAGCAGGTAATCAGTCAGATTTGGAGAAATACAATAAAGAGTGGTACGACAACGCTGACGACATTGCAAAGTTCCTTAGCGCACAGAATCCCAAATATTCGTATGAACAATTGAAAGAGATGCTTCATGAACATTTGGAGCTAATAACGGATGATGTGACAGCTAGAGTTAAAAAGGATTGGGATGCCGAAGTCGTCGCCTTCGATAAAGGGCTTGAGCATATAAATATGTTTGGAGATCTACTAACCGTGGGTATTGTTAAACAATTCCCTGATAAATTCAATTAGAACCAGAGCACCCGCAAGGGTGCTTTTTTCTTGTTATAGGCAACCATTTAGGTCTTTTGATCCAATTCAAAAAGTTAGATATAAAGGCTCACTTACAGACAAGGCAAGTAAACTATAATAGACTCGTGGGCACTCGACATTTTTTGACATTTTTTTATAATTGAGGTGATAAGATCAATGATTTCTCCCTTTTTTAAAAAGAAAGATTCCGTGGATAAGCAGTCCAAACCGGGTATGGTTCAAAAGGTGCAATTATCAGAAGAGCAGGGCGAGGAAGTAGAGGAACAGATCGCTGGCGAGACTTTAGCAGGAGTGGTAACTACGGGAAAAGCTCCGCTTGATAAAAAATCACTCGATCTAATCTTCTCCGTGGAGCAGATTATTCAGGCCAGACAGCATGCCGAGACAAATATTAATGAACTTCAGGATCGGTTGACGCATTCCAGCAGCCATGTTGAACGTTTGAACCGGGACATGAAGAATCTCAATAAAGTGATTGAGGAAAGAGAGAAGAACGTTCGAGAGCTTGAGCATAAATTGATTGAGAAGAATCTAAAGGTCGATCAAGTGCTGGAAGATTATCGGGAGCTTCAGACCACCCTCACCGCAGAGATTGAAGAATTAAAAAGTACGATCGATCTGGAGCATCAAAAGTATGTAAATCTGATCCAAAAGCATAACGAAGCTCATGCAGAGAAGCTTAAAAAGATGAACGATCTGGAAGAGAAGCTCGGACGGATTGAAACTGAGAATGCGCATTTAAGACAGAAATACGATACGATCCGCCAAGAAAAAGCCTACCTCTCCGGTATGATCAGCGATTTTACCAATCGTATGACCGTCCCTTTTGGGAATGGAAGCACGCTGGCGGGAAGAAATGAAGACAACGGAGATACATAAGATTCATGGCAATGAATGAACCGAGCGCTGTTCTAATGATTGAGTTGCTGTCGCTTGAGCATGAACAGGCTGGTTATCAGATTGAGATAGGTTTAACCCGTGATATCGGGTATGCCAGACGCATGCTAACCATAGATGAATTTACATATGAACAACTAAACGCGTTGGCTCCCTATTTTGGGGAAAGAATGAGATTGTCATTGTATCCGAAGTGGGATCCTTTTCGTAATAGTTACTACAGCACACTGGTCATTATGAACCAGACCTTCAGCGAAACCCTGTATTTTGCTTGCTCTGAATATTATGTATCGCAGCTTCTTCAGTTAAAGGAATTAGACGATCCCCATGTACATGAAGAGATTGCTGTTGAAACGACATCACCCTCTATACCTCCAGCACGTAGGCTAAGAAAGAAAAACAAAAAACGGTTTGGAAGACTTGGACTGCAGAGTATTGTGCTCGCTTCTTGTTTAGTAGTTGTATTGTCTCTTCGAATGGGTGGTCAAGTTATGGATCGTGCAGAAGGGTTGAAAGGTCCCTCACTAGGCACCAGCGCTGAGGGGATCGAGAAAATGGTCTCTCTACCGTTCATTCCCCCTATTGGTAAGATAGAAACGACCCCTAGTCAGCAAGAGGAACCTACGCCTACGCCAGAAACTTCTAAGCCTTCACCAGAACCTTCAGAGCCTCCTCAAGAGCAGATGAAGCGGTATGAGGAGATTAAATTAACCGGGGATAAATACACCTATAGCCTGCCGAAGGGTTACGTAGCCTTGTCATTTGATGATGGCCCGTCGAAATATACGAAAGAAATCGTAGATATTCTAGTAGAGCATGAGGTGGCAGCCACCTTTTTATTTGTAGGGAATAAGGTCTCTCGTAATGTGGAAGCGGTTAAGTATGCGAGCGAGCATCAGATGTCGATTGGAAGTCATTCGTGGGATCATAGCAAGATGACCGACAATGGGGTTAAGGAGAATCAGAATAATTTGGCGAAGGCTAATCAGGCATTGGAGCAAATCACTCAATCGCCGATTACTGTTTTTCGGCCGCCATACGGCGCGATTAATGATAAGTTAGCAGCCAATGTGACAGAACAGCAGATGAAGGTATTGTTATGGAATCGTGATTCTGAGGATTGGAAACGAAAGACCCCAGAAGACGTCATTCAATTTGTTCATCATACTGATCCGTCCGGTGCAGTATATCTCTTTCACGAAAAGAAGATTACCGTAGAGGCATTGCCTGCTATCATTCAGTATCTAAAAGGGAAAAACATGAAATTCGTCATTTTTAAATAACATCTATGATCCATGACTGGGTCCTATCTTAGAATAAGAGTAGCTGTTACAGGGTTATGATCGCTGTGTTCAAAGGATAGGTCATGGCCCTGAACGCCACTTATTGTGATATTCGGAGAGACTAGGAAGCCATCAATTACAGCACGGAAATTTACACCTTCTGAATAAGCTACATCAAGTGTCCGGACGGACGGCACTTGAGCATCGACAGCCCATTGAAAGCCCTCCGGTTTGAAATCTTCAGGAAACTGCTGTAGCCATTCTGGCCAAGCTTGTGTAGTCTCAAAGGCCTCAGGGGTTGTGCCCGGTAAAGAATGATTCCAGTCTCCGCCTAAGATGAGGTAATTGCCTTTATCATTCTCTCTCTGAATATAAGTAGAAAGATATTCTAATTGCTGCTTACGAATCGTTCCCCCTTGATCAAAGGCTGATAAATGAAGATTGATCAGGACCAGTTCTTTCCCGTTACCGACGGGGAATCTGCTCTCCATAAAGGCGCGGTCAAGTTCAAACAGTTGACGAGGCCAGCTTTCTTTTCCCGGAAGATCATATCTAACGTTACTTGTGCTACTGAATTTAGATAAGGTTAATAAACCGCTATTTACTGAGCCCATCGGATCAAGAACGGGAATCGGTACCCAAGGCACCTTGTAGTTCGTTGCGAATACGTTGCTGTAATCAGAGAAGGTATTCGATAACAAGGAGACCTCATCTATGTGGTTGCTACGAGAAGAATTGATGTCCACCTCCTGCAACATGAATAGATCCGAGCCTGAAGTGGTCATTAGAGAGGCTATTGCCTCAAGATTTGTCTTCGTTTGTTCCTCGCTGCTTGAACGTGAATGGGTCCCGCCATCCATAAAGAAATCCTGCCCCCTATCCAGCCCGGCATAGCCAATATTAAAGGTTGTTATTACAAAAGGCTCTCCCTGCTTCATCATTTGTTCCTGATTATGGTTTACCGTTAGTGGAGTAGTCTCCTTCGGCTTATAATCGGTAATGGTAATATACAGTAAAAAGCCACCAAAGATTAAGACGGCAGCTAGAAGGGCAAAACCGATGATTTTTATTGTGGTTGAGCTCATTTAATTCGATCTCTCCTCAGATGTGATTTCATAGAACGGACTTCTAATGATGTAAACTTCGACGCTTCGCCACAACTCCCCTTGTTTAAATAAAAAAAATTTGAGACAATGAGTAGTGATGGACTGAACTTTAATGTTTTGAAAAGAGGATAACGAATGAATATGGAATCCATTTATGGATTAACTTTTGATCAACTGGCGGCATGGCTGTTAGAACGTGGACATAAAAAATTTCGAGCTACGCAGGTCTGGGATTGGCTTTATCGGAAGCGGATTACAGAATTCACGGAAATGCTCGATGTAAATAAAGAGTGTGTAGAATTATTGGGGCAGCACTATGTGATCCACACGTTGGAGGAACATGTGAAGCAGGAGTCTGCGGATGGGACGATTAAGTTCCTGTTCCGTTTGAAGGATGGCAACCTGATTGAGACGGTACTCATGAGACAGAAATACGGTTTGTCCGTATGTGTCACTACTCAGGTTGGATGTAATATCGGCTGCAGCTTTTGCGCTAGTGGACTGTTAGCGAAGAGTCGCGATCTTAGCAGCGGTGAGATTGTAGAGCAGATTATGAAGGTTCAGCAGCATTTGGATACAGCAAACCTCGAACAAAAGGTTAGTCACGTTGTAGTCATGGGAATTGGCGAACCGTTCGACAACTTCAAGAACCTGCTCAATTTCTTATCGATTATTAAGGATCACAAGGGATTAGCCATTGCAGGAAGAGGTATTACTGTATCGACGAGTGGGCTTGCTAACAAAATCGTTGAATTTGCCGATGCGAATACCCAGGTGAACTTGGCAGTTTCGCTTCACGCGCCTAATAATGAGCTGCGGACGAAGATTATGAAGATTAACAAGGCCATTCCTATTGAGAAGCTTATGGAGTCCATAGATTATTATTTGGAAAAAACAAATCGCAGAATTACGTTAGAATACATTCTGATGAAGGATGTAAATGACGGCAAGGAGCACGCGCTTGAGCTGACCGAGCTAATCGGCGACCGGCGCCAGCTTGTTAATGTGAACTTGATTCCTTATAATCCAGTCGATGAGCACAGTCAATATCAAAGAAGTGAGCGGGAGACCGTACGAGCCTTTTTTGATACCTTGAAGAAGCAGGGCGTGAGTGTAAGCACTCGTCTGGAGCATGGTGTGGATATTGATGCTGCCTGCGGACAATTGCGAAGCAAACAGATCAAGAAATCGAAAGCTATGGCTTGAGGGACGGGGCGACCCCTTCACGCAGCTTTTTGTGATACAATGACGTGGCAGGTATTAGGAAAAGAGGTTGAATGAGCAATGTTGACATTTACAAGCTACAACGTGGAGAATGTTAAAGATCCTTTTGGTATACTAACCGGTAAACGGTATGAATTCGTGGTTCAACTGGATGTTCCAGAAGATGATGAGCTCTATATAGAGAATGGAGTTTCTGCTAGGGCGATTATTAAAGTGGATGAAGATCAAGTAAGCATCGTGAGTTATGATCTACAAGAGACAACAACAGGTCAGTTGCTTGATTTTGATATGGAAGAGGACGAGGAAGCAGCATTACTCCTTTTCTGTAAAGAGCATTTGCCAGAATAATGATGCAGCATTGACATCCTTGCCCAATGTTCAATTGTGGCAGGGATTTTTATTTACGCATGAATGTGAAATATAGGTTAAACTATTATAAAGCATCCAAAATAGGAGTTGTATACATGTCTAATGAAGAAGTGTTCTTGACCAAAGAAGGATTGGCTCAATTAGAGGAAGAACTGAAGGAATTGAAGGGCCCAGGGCGCAAGGAATTGGCAGCACGGCTCAAATTGGCGATCAGCTATGGAGACTTGAAGGAAAATAGCGAGTACCATTCGGCCAAGGACGACCAATCGTTCATGGAGACTCGTATTATGATTTTGGAGAAAATGCTGACCAAAGCCAAGATCGTAGATGAGAGTCAGATGGATCTGTCAAAGGTTAGTATGGGTTGTATCGTTACCCTGAACGATATCGAATACTCCGAGAAGATTGAATATAGAATTGTAGGGGCCGCTGAAGCAGATGTCCTAAACAACAAGATTTCCTATGAAAGTCCGCTGGGCAAGGAATTGCTGGGTAAAAAAGTCGGGGATATCGTTAGTGTAAACGCACCGATGGGTATCATCAAATATGAATTGCTTGAAATCAAAATGATGTAACACATGATAAAAAAGTCTCAACTCCGTCTCAGGGGTTGGGATTTTTTTAATTATAGGTAATGGCTATTGTGTATATTGATTTCATATCTTAGACGTCTTGCTATGTTGCGCTTATAGTTTAGATTAACTTAGAGCAGAGGAGTACTGTTCATGATCCAGAGCGTGTTAACAACGTTGTATCAAGTCATCGTGCCATTATCCATTCCAGTCATTGTCGGTGCACTGCTTGGACGGTTTAAGAATCTGGATACCAAGCCGTTATTGACGCTCTATTTATACTTTTTAACGCCGGCTATTATTCTTAATACACTGGCTACGGCCGAAATTTCTATGGATGATATTTACAAGACGCTAGCCTTTTCGCTGCTAAATCTGTGCTTTTTATGGGCGATTGCAAATATCATCGGGAAATTATTGAAGCTCGGCCCCTCTGAAATATCGGGATTGACTCTGGTCTCGACATTTACGAATAGTGTGAATTATGGACTTCCCTTGGTGTTGCTGGCTTTCGGACAGCTTGGGCTCGATAAAGCTTCTGTGTATGTGATTGGGCAGATGATTATCGTGAATACTGTGGGCATTTATTTTGCGGCTAGATCGCAGTTCTCGGTGAAAAATGCTGTAAAGTCCGTGTTCTCTCTTCCTGCCATCTATGCAGCTATGCTAGCACTTTTTCTTAGAATATTTGACCTGCATTTACCTTCTGAGCTTGCTACAGGGGTCTCCATGGTTGCCGGAGGTTATTCACCAGTCGTACTGGCGATTCTGGGAGCACAGATGGTCAAAGTACGAACCATGCCATCTGAACGCAAGGGCCAGTCTGTTTTTTGGACAGGGATGATCATTCGATTAATCTTAGCTCCACTAGTGGCATACCTCGGATTATCTATTCTGCATATGGATGGTATTTTATTCTCTGTACTGCTGATTCTGACCTCCATGCCAGTTGCCGTCAACGCTGTGGTATTAGCGGAGCGATTTGAAGCCTCTCCAGAGCTGGTATCCAAATGTATTTTATGGACGACGCTTGCTTCGTTTCTTGTGTTGCCGATCCTTATTGTGCTAGTGCAAGGTGCGTAAAGACAAAAAAGACCCTATCTTTCAGAAATGAAAGATAGGGTCTTTCTTACTGTTACTTAACCTAGTGGTTGATCTCTTAGAAGTCGAAGTTATCAGGGTCAGGACCTACCCGTTGATCTTGGTTCAGGGCGTTGATTAGATTCATATCCTCTTCTGTTAACAGAAAATCAAACACATCTACGTTTTCGATGATCCGGTGCTCTTTAGTAGACTTTGGAATAGTAATAATTCCACGCTGCAGGTCCCAACGGATAATCACTTGAGCTACGGATTTACTGTGTTTAGCTGCTATTTGTTTCAGTACAGGCTGATCCAACAATTGCCCTTGCATTAATGGAGACCAAGCCTCCAATTGAATTCCTTGTTCCTGGCAGAAGCTAAGGAGTGCTTGCTGACTCAAATAAGGGTGGAGCTCTACTTGGTTTACCATCGGCTTAATTTCCGCATTCTTCATCACCTCTTCAAGATGATGGATCTGGAAATTGCTGACCCCAATCGCTTTTACGCGTCCCTCTTTATACAAGGTTTCAAGTGCTCTCCATGTCTCTTTATATTTTCCTTTTACAGGCCAGTGGATAAGATATAGATCAAGGTATTCAAGTCCAAGCTTAGCTAGGCTAGTCTCGTAGGCGGCAATGGTTTCTTCGTAGCCCATATCTGCAGTCCAGACCTTTGAAGTTACGAAGAGCTCTTCTCTGGACAGGTTGTTGTCCTGCAAAGCTTCTTTAATTGCTTGACCTACGCCAGTCTCATTGTCGTAAATCGCTGCTGTGTCGATGCTGCGGTAGCCATGTGCAATAGCAGATTTGACTGCTTGGATCAGCTCAGAGCCTTCTTCAACTTTAAATACGCCGAGCCCTAGCCAAGGCATATTTACCCCGTTGTGTAATGTAGTTGTGTCCTGTAGATGTTGAGCCATAATAAAATTACCTCCTGAGATATTTAAAAGTTTGATTGGTATGTTAATGCAAGGTTGATTAAGCAGCCTCCGACTGGAGAAGAGTCTCATCTTTCTTCTCCAGCGCACGACTCCAAGCGGTTAGGAATACAGCGGATAGAACCATTATAGCACCCACCCAAGTGGTATGAATCAGTCCCATATGATCCGTGACGATACCGCCAAGATAAGCCCCAATGGCAATACCGGCGTTAAAAGCAGCAATATTCAGCGCAGATGCTACATCTCGCGCACTCGGTACATATCGATCTGCAAGTGTAACTACGTGTACTTGTAGCCCAGGTACGTTCATGAAGGCTAACAGACCCATAAAGAAAATCGTAAGTAGTGCAGCCACTTTAAAGGGAGCGGTAAAGGTTAAGACGAACAGTACAACAGCTTGTATAGCAAACATGTAGAACAGGGCATTCATAGGGTTACGGTTAGCTAATTTGCCTCCAATGACGTTGCCGATGGCGATCGCTATACCATAGACAAGAAGAATGATGGCAACGGTACTCTCTTTGAAACCGCTGATTTCATTAAGAAGTGGAGATAAATAAGTAAAGACTACAAAGGTACCTCCATACCCTAAAGCAGTGATTGCGAAGGCGAGTAGTAACCGTCCGTTCGTCACGAGTTTGACTTGTTCACGAAGCGGTGTTCGGGTTCCTTTGCGCAGTCCTGTGGCAGGGACCAAGAACAGGTTGCCAATGAGCGCTATAAGACCGATGGCAATAATGGCAATGAATGCAGCCCTCCAGCCTAACTGTTGCCCTAGAAAGGTACCCAGTGGCACACCAGTAACAGTAGCTACGGTAAGTCCTGTGAACATGATCGCAATAGCACTGGCTTTACGATTCTCAGGCACGAGGTCGGCGGCAGTGGTCGAAGCAATCGACATGAACAGACCATGCGAAAGGGCAGATATTACTCTAGCTATTAGCAGAATTGTAATACTGTCGGCAGCCGCGGCAAGGCTATTGCCGATAATAAATACAATCATAATGATAAGCAATAATGTTTTGCGCGATACCGCGGTGGTCAGCGACGTTAAGATTGGGGCGCCAAAGGTTACCCCTAAAGCGTACAAAGTAACAGTTAATCCAGCTGTGGTCAGCGGTATATTCAGGTCATCAGCGATTAAAGGCAGCAGCCCTACACTGATAAACTCGGTGGTTCCGATCGCAAAGGCGCTAATGGCTAAAGCCAGGAGTGCCAGGGTACTTCTTTTTTGGTTTAACAACATGTCTCTCACTCCTACACTCTGATAATCACCGGCCGGTAAGTGCAATTATGAAGGCATGAGTCATTTAAGTATAGTACGTACTTTAAAGTGCTATAGGTACTAAAAAGTACCTATAAGAAATCACCTAAGGATATTGTCATCCATTCCTGGGAAATTATCCGCAAAAAAGCGTTAGGTCTCCTTCAGTTGAAGGGAATACCAACGCTTTGATGATTGATCTATTGTGTTCAGTTTGTTATTCGAAGCTGTATTTGATTCCCCATTGTTCTCTAACATTACTCATAATCTCCATGACATCTAAGGAGAGCTTGAGGGTTTCCTGGTTGCCGTTTGCCGTGATATAGCGCTGCATATCCTCGATTTCGTATTGCAGCGCTTTGGAAGTATCGCCGGCTTCAATCGTTTCTAGGGTGCCATCTAAATATTGAATTGTAGCTGTAGAGGCCCGCGGAAAATTGTCTACGGTAATAAAGCCAAGTTCTCCAGCAACGATGCCGCGTTTAGGCATTTTGGAGCGCATCGTAAGGGAGATGACTGCCATTTCATCCGCATCATTGTTCAGAATGATTCCGGATTGTTCATCGACACCTGTCTCGAAACGTTTCACCGTCGTAAGAATCTCATATGGCTGTTTGGACAGAAAGAATCTTGTGAAGGATAAGGCATACGTCCCAATATCCAGCAGTGCTCCGCCCGCCAGATCTTTGCTAAAGAAACGGTTGTTCACATCATATTCTTTATGGCTGCCAAAGGAGACCTGCACCATTTTGAGGCGTCCGATCTTACCTTCATCCACGATTAGCCGTAGCTTTTTGTACAGTGGCATATGGTAGATGGTCATCGCCTCTGCGACGACTAAGCTTTTTTGTTTAGCAAGCTCGGCGATTTCCTGCAGCTGTCTGCTATTTACGGTGATCGCCTTTTCACAGAGGACATGTTTGTTATTCTGCAAGCTTTCTATGATGTATTCGTAGTGGTTACTATGTGGTGTTGAGATGTAGACGACATCAATTTCAGGATCTTGCAGCATTTCGCTGTAATTGCCATAAGCCTTCTCCGCTCCATATTGGCTTGCGAACGCTTGGGCTTTCTCTAAGGTCCGTGATCCTACCGCATATAAAGTTCCACCGATGTCATTTAGAGCAGCCGCAAATTCAGTAGCGATACTTCCCGGGCCGATGATGGCCCATTTCAGATTGTTCATGGATAGCACCTCTCCTGTTTTGATTGTTTGATTAAAAAATTGATATATAGCACATTTGTGCAATATAATAAAAAGTGTGCAAAAATAATCGTCTACAGTATAACGAGGGGTTCTGAATCCGTCAAATCCTTGTAGAAAGCGGGGAGTACTATCATGGATCGAAAAGAGGACAAGAAGCTGCTCATTAAGATTGCACAAATGTATTATGAGCAGAATTTAACGCAAAGTGAAATTTCGAATAAACTTGGCATATATCGCACTACCATTAGTAGGATGCTGAAGAGAGTCCGTGAAGAAGGTATCGTTACGATCACCATCAATTATGATATCGGCGATCATTGTACACTGGAGCAGGAACTGAAAGAACGATTCGGGCTGAAGGAAGCCATTGTTGTAGAGGTAGATCCAGCCCAATCCGGGGTGATCAAACGCAAAGCTATTGGACGGGCTTGTGCAAAATGGCTGGAGAAAGTGCTTCAACCAAAAGATATGGTAGGCTTCTCTTGGGGAAGCAGCTTAGCTGCGGTTGTAGAGAATCTGACCCTCGCACAGAGACCTTTTGTAACCTGTGTACCTACGGTGGGCGGTCCATCTGGAAAGATGGAGAGCGGATACCATGTAAATAATATCTGCTATCAAGCAGCTTTAAAGTGGGGTGCACGCTCATTAATGATTGACGTCCCAGCTATCACGGAGCAAAAGGAGACCCGGGATCAGTTGATGCGTTCGCAGTATTACCAGACCATTGCCAAGGCATGGGATCAGCTGGACATCGCTGTATTCGGCATTGGATCACCGGAAATTAAAGGTGAAGAGGCTTGGCGTGGATTTTATGGCGATGCTGTGATTGATGAGCTGGAGAGCGGGAGAGTAGCAGGTGATATTTGCTCACGTTTCTATGATGGCAATGGATTGCCTGTGCGTACAGCAATATCGGATCGAACGCTGACCATAGAGCTGGAGCAGATTAAGCGGGCGAGGTACGCTATTGGTGTAGCGGAATCGTTGGAGAAGGTCTCGGGGATCTTGGGTGCGCTGAATGGCGGGTATATGAATGTACTCGTAACAACCGAAGAGACGGCGCAGAAGATCTTGGAGTAACCACTACTAAATGTAAACCATTGAATTTCGTGAAAATAACCTGAAAATGGTATGCGGAATACTGAAAATTTTGCTTGTAAGCACCCGACAGAGCGTGTAAGATATACAAGGTATTCATATCGAACATTAAAAACAAACTCATATAATCTTGGGAATATGGCCCATAAGTTTCTACCGGATAACCATCGTAATTATCCGACTATGAGTGAAATAGCGCATCTAGGGTTCCGCTTTCTTCTTTGGAGGAAAGGTCTGGACCGAGCGATGCGGACACTATGCAGTGTTACACCACTAAGGGACAAAAGCCCAGAAGGACAGATTCACTTGAGAGAAACGACTCAAGGGATTTGTCCTTTTTTTGTTTTTTTAATGAAGAAGGAGAGATCAGTTCACGATGAAAGTACTTCAAGAGCGTATTAGACAAGAGGGTCTTATTTTATCAGATACGGTACTAAAGGTAGATTCATTTCTGAATCATCAGGTCGATACGGAGCTTGCGCTGCAAATCGGTCAAGAGTTCAAAAAATTGTTCGGTCATCAACCGATCACAAAAGTAATTACTATTGAAGCTAGTGGAATTCAGTTCGCCATGGCTACTGCGATTGCATTAGGTGTACCGTTTATTTATGCGAAGAAAAAGAAAGCAGTCACCCTCGCGGAGGCGGTCTATTCAGCGCCTGTACATTCCTTTACACGCCAAGAGGACTATCTGGTAAGCGTCTCTCAGAAATATCTTGGACCGGATGACAAAGTGCTTATTGTGGATGATTTCCTCGCTACTGGTGCTGCACTTGTAGGACTGGTTGATATCGTGAAAGAGGCTGGAGCAGAGCTCCTTGGTGTCGGTTGTGTGATTGAAAAGAGCTTCCAAGAAGGCCGGAGCCTTCTGGAGAACAGAGGCATAGAAGTCCATGCCTTGGCCCGTATTGCATCTATGTCACCAGGTGAAATTCACTTCATTGATAATGAAAGCTCATTAGAGAAAATCAAGGAGAGTGCGGGATGTTAAGCAAGCAAAAGGTATTTACGTTAGGCCTTCAGCATGTACTAGCCATGTATGCCGGAGCAGTTATCGTACCGCTGATTGTTGGGGGCGCCTTGAAGCTGAATGGGACTCAGATGGCCTACCTTATCGCAGCCGATTTGTTCACTTGCGGATTGGCTACCCTACTGCAAATTATGGGTACCAAGTATTTTGGTAGCAGGCTTCCGGTTATTCTTGGATGTACCTTTACAGCGGTTGGTCCGATTATCGCGATTGCCTCGACACATAATCTGGCGACTGCGTACGGTGCGATCATTATTTCCGGTCTGTTCGTTGTTCTCGCGGCCCCGCTTTATGGGAAGCTGCTGAAGTTCTTCCCAACCATTGTAACAGGTTCTGTCGTGACTATTATCGGCCTATCTCTTATTCCAGTAGCCATGAATAACGTTGCTGGCGGAGAAGGCAGCGCTGATTTTGGACAACCGCGCAATTTGCTGCTTGCCCTAATTACACTGCTTGTCATTCTAGCAGTTAACCGTTTCGCAACAGGATTTCTACGCTCCATATCTGTTCTGGTAGGTTTAGTGGTGGGTACTGCGATTGCTTATGGAATGGGCATCGTTAACTTTTCTACAGTAGGTGAAGCTTCTTGGGTGAGCATCGCACAGCCGTTCTACTTCGGATGGCCTGAGTTCAGTCTTACTGCAATCTTCACCATGATCATCGTTAATATTGTTAGTATGGTGGAGTCTACTGGGGTTTATTTTGCCGTAGGTAAAGTAATTGATCAGAAGGTTGAACAGAAGCAGATCGTGAACGGACTACGTTCCGAAGGTGTAGCTATCATGCTGGGTGGAATCTTCAATGCCTTCCCATACACTGCTTTTTCTCAAAATGTAGGCTTGATTTCGCTGTCTCGCATTAAGACTCGTAATGTTATTTTTGCCGCTGGCGGGATCATGATTGTACTAGGACTATTGCCTAAGCTGGCTGCCTTGACGACGATTGTACCGAATGCCGTACTTGGTGGAGCTATGATTGTCATGTTCGGTTCGGTGGCCGTTTCCGGAATATCCATTCTATCTGATGTGGATTTGCGTAAGGACGGTAATCTACTGATTGCCGCTTGCAGTATTGCTGTTGGCTTAGGCTCAGCGACACTTCCAGCTATGTTCGCAGAGCTGCCTGAATTTGCTCGGATGCTGCTGCAGAACGGTATCGTATCCGGTTCGCTTACAGCGATTCTACTAAACATTGTGCTCTCCAAGACAAAGGATGAGGTGCAGGTAGAGGATAATACTGTACCCGTACTCGCTAAGGAGTCTCAAGTCTCCTAAACTTTATTGGATTGATGAAAAGGCTCAGACTAGGTGAAGTACAAACCTAGACTACCTGCAAAAACGAAATAAAAGATCTGACCCGGCTTCATGCACGGGTCAGATCTTTTTTTAAATATAATAATATATTATTCCACGCTTAAAAAAATCCTTATATTTTCTCCAGAAACGATTAACGGTTACTATGTTTGATTAATATCCCTATATTACGCGCGGTGCGCTCCATGTTGAAGGAAGCATCGGTGAGCGCTTTATCAAGCGTACAAACCCCTGGCACGATGGAGAAGAACATATCAATACCATGCTCGTACACAGCTTCTACGCCAGTACCTAGAGAACCCGCTAAGGCAATAACAGGTACACCAGCGGCTTGTGCTACCTTGGCAACACCAATCGGTGTTTTGCCATAGACGGTTTGGCTATCCATCCCACCTTCACCTGTGATGACATAATCCGCATCTTTCACTTTATCCGCAAGATTCATGGCATCGACGACGATGTTTACGCCTCGCTTCAGCTGGGCTCCTAGGAAGGCCATCACGCCAGCACCTAGTCCACCTGCTGCACCGGCACCTGCTGTATCGTTCACTTCTTTACCGAGATCGCGTGCAATGATGTTTGCGAAATGTGCAAGATTTGCATCCAATTGCTTCACCATCTCAGGTGTTGCCCCCTTTTGCGGGCCGAAGATGGCGGATGCTCCACGCTCCCCAGTTAACGGATTGTCCACATCACATGCAGCTACTACCTGGAGACCTTGAAGCCTCGGATCTATATGAGCACTATCAATACGAGTAACTTCACTCAGCGACCCTCCACCATATCCAATCTCCGTTCCATCTTCTCGCAAGAAGCGGAATCCAAGTGCTTGTGCCATGCCTACACCACCATCATTCGTCGCACTGCCACCGAGACCCATAATAATGGAACGTACGCCTGCATTCAGCGCATGAACGATGAGCTCCCCGGTACCCTTTGTTGTGGTGATCAACGGATTACGATCTTCCTTCGCTACAAGTTCAAGTCCAGAAGCAGCTGCCATTTCGATAATCGCGGTTTTTCCATCTCCCATAATGCCATAAAATGCATTCACAGGGTGACCAAGCGGCCCTGTTACGTCACATTGTACAATTCGTCCGCCTGTCGCATCGACGAGCGATTGAACCGTACCTTCGCCGCCATCTGCCATCGGAACCTTAATATATTCTGCATCGGGAAAAGAGGAGCGAAGTCCTCGTTCTATGGCCTCACAGGCTTCCATTGCTGTCATACTTTCTTTAAATGAATCTGGCGCCAATACAAACTTCATGCTCTCCACTTCCTTTTGTGTTGTTCATGCTCAAATAATTGTTATACGAACCATTGGAATACACCGAATACTAATGTCGATACGATGGCTAGTGTTAGACCAACTGCAGTTTCATAAGGAATCAATTTGAGACGTTCTTTCATCTGCATGTTCACACTACCACCTGTTGCATGGAAGAAGCTACCGTGAGGCATGTGGTCGAATACAGTCGCACCCGCGTGAATCATTGCCCCCGCTCCTAGCGAAGCTACGCCAAGTCCCATGATGGTGGAGCCGAACACAGAGCTCGCTACGGCTGTACCTGCTGTTGTCGATGCTGTTGCAAGAGACATTAATGCACCACTGATTGGAGCAAGCAAGTATGCCGGTAGGCCAGATGCCGTAAGACCATCGATAATAACATCCTTCAATTGCGAATTCGCAATGATACCAGCTAGTGTACCTGTCCCGATTAACATGATGGCTACACCAGTCATTTTACCAAGACCAAATATAGCAAACTCATTTAACTTCTTAAATCTTCCCATTGCAATGGCGCCTATGATACCTCCAACTGGAAGTGCGATTACTGGATCGATGACGATGCCTGCAATTGGACGAAGGGATAACAAGATAATGGCTACAAGTGGAGCTAGAAAGGCTGTAAAGAAGCTTGGAAGCTGCTCATTCGGATTATTCGTCACCTCAGAGGCTTCGACCTTACTACCTTTATTGTTTAAACGCTTTGCGATGAAGTACGTTACGATAATTCCGAACACGGCTGGAATTATACCTGCTACCATCAACGAGGTTAATGGAATGTGAAGTGCATCTGATGCTGCAATTGCATTCGGGTTTGGTGACATGATGTTACCGGCCTTCCCGCCACCAATCATAGCGATCAGGATTGCCAATTTCGAAAGATTTGCACGTTGTGCAATAGCTAATGCAATGGGCGCTACAGTAATAACTGCTACATCCACGAATACACCGACCGCTGTAAGAACCATTGTTGCTAAGGCTAATGCGAGTAATGCTCGTGTCTCGCCGGCCTTCTGAACCAGCGTTTCTGCAATCTTTTTCGCCGCGCCTGATTCAATCAATACACCTGCTAACACACCTGCTGCCAAGATACGAAGCACGGCAGGAATCATCCCTTTGGCACCATCCATCATCAGCGTAATGGTATCCACCATACTCACACCGCCGATTAAACCACCTACTAGCGCACCAATCATCATGCCGTAGGCTGGCGGTACTTTTTTCAATATTAGAACGATTGCCACAACCAATGCAGCTAAAGCACCTAAAACGCTTACACTCACTGTCATGAGTAATTCCTCCCAGTTTTACACAGAATGTATAGGTAGATATGTGGTTTGAGCTCATACCTATACTTTAGCGATATTTTGTAAGCGTTTCATTAGGCGGACAAATAAACATTTCGCAATGGTTAATGTCTTTTTTTGTGCAAATGAACATATTGCCTCCTATTCATCACGGGACATACCAGAATGATCCAACAAATATAACCAACGCGCACTCATGAGTAGGAATAGCTCCTGATAATTTCTTGGATCTTTCCCTGTGAGCTCGGTTATACGCTGGAGTCGGTAACGTAAGGTATTCCGATGAATACGCAGTCGTTCAGCTATATGCTGTTGCTCTCCATTTTCGAGGTAAAATAGAACTAATGTCTGCTGAAGCTCGCCACTACGATCCTCCTCCATAAAATGCGCCCATAGCTGCAGCAGCTCCTCCGACATCCAATTCTGCACACTTGGAACGGCCATCGTCTCCAGTTGCAGATCCGTTGCATAATAAACCGGCTCATCCGGATATATTGCATAGCCTGCACGCATCGTATCTTCTGCGGATTGAATGGACTTCATCATCCCTTGAATCCCTGTAAAAGGTTTGCCTACAGCGATACGTAGTGGAGAAATCTCCTTTACATCTAACCAACGTCTTATCTGGTGAATGCCTTCACATATATCTGTATGTGGCTTCCGCTCGTGGAGATGGTCCTTGATCAGAATAACTTGTCTGGCATTACGAATGGTAATCAATTGAACAGCCGGGCGTCCTTCCAATACATCAGCTACCCGCTTCATTGTCACCATGAGCTCCTCTTCATTACGATCAATGAATTCAATGATGCATGCGATATGTGGCTTATCCACTTGAAAATCAATCTGCTGTGCTTGATGTCGCAAGTTCTGCACGTTCGCCTCAGCGCCATTCATCACCGCGAGCAGGAAATTCTCCTTCATTCGTTTGTCCCATTGTGCCTGCTCTAACAGCTTCATATGCTCAAGATACATTTCTGCCGTCATCTTCACCAATTCACCATACTTCGTCACTTCTTTGGGGTCCCCTGTAATCCCGATAACACCAACAATCTCATTCTCAAACTCAATAACCAGGTTCGTTCCAGGCAATACCCCCTGCAATCTAGCAGCGCTCTCTTGATCAATCTCGAATCTGCCACGACGCTCGATCGCGAGTAATGCTCCCTCATGTGATTGCCCTAATCGCTTACCATCTCCAGATCCAATAATTCGTCCTCGCTTGTCCATAACATTGACGTTGTACCCAATCACATGCATCGTACGTCGAACAATTTCCATCGCGATTTCTTTGGTCAAGCCCCTCATGGCTACTACCCCCTATTTAGAAAGTCTCTATGCAAGTCCTTGTTAATTTCATGCGCGATATAATATACCTTTAAGATCTTATCATTAGCACAAGATGAGCTTGATTGAAACACTACTAGTATATATTGCGGAGAATGGAGATCATAATCGAACTGGTATGTGGAATGATGTGGCGGAAATAAACCCCTATTCTAATTGCCAACCTCTTTTTATAGGCATAAAATTAGTTGAGCAGGTATAGATAAATTAGGACAGGGATGGAGTAGGAATGAATGAGAAAGTAGTAATGAATGATAAAATTGTCATGCCATTATGGACGATGTGCCTCTTTATTGTAGTGATGAACACAACGATGTTTAATGTATCGCTTCCATCTATTATTCAGGATCTCCAAATTTCTGCTGACCTAGGCTCATGGGTCATTTCCAGCTATTCGATTGGATATGCGTTGTCGACGGTGATTTATAGCCGGTTATCCGACTTGGTGCCGGTTCGCAAGCTCTTGACCATTGGTTTAATTACGCTTGGGACGGCATCAGTGTTTGGATTGTTCGCACATGACTTTAATATGCTATTAATTACGAGAATCGTGCAATCTGCAGGCGCCGGATCTATGGCAGGATTGGGGCTTGTACTGGCCAGCCGCTATGTTCCGATTGAAAGACGCGGCGCTGCTATTGCGATGATCTCGGCGGGTAGTGCAATGGCCTTTGGTTTAGGTCCTATTGTCGGAGGCGTGATCAGCCAGTACTTTGGCTGGAATGGATTGTTCGGAATTACTTGCCTAGTGCTTATCGTGCTGCCGGTGCTGCTGCGGTTATTGCCTAAGGAAAAGCCACAGCCTGCAAGCTTTGACATCCTAGGAGCGGCGCTGACCGTTGTAAATGCGGCAAGTTTACTGGTAGCTGTAACTACCCAGTCGCTTGTATGGCTAGTGGTGGGTGTAGCGTCTATTATCGTGCATGCCGTACATCTGAAGAAGGCCAAGGAATCATTCATTAATCCGCAGCTGCTTGCCATGCCAGGTTACTTGAAACTGGTTGCCGTAGGCTTTTGTATTCTGGTGCTGAACCTGGGGAACCTGTTCCTGATGCCGCTTGCGCTCGCTAATCTGTTCGGTAAATCAGCGCTGATGATTGGTTTGTATATCGCACCGGGAGCGCTATTATCTGCATTTCTGACCCGGTATGTGGGACGTTTTATTGATCGTTACGGTAATATCCGCTTCTTATTGATTGGACATTGTATACTTGCAGTCGTTATGGCTGTGTTTGCTATGAATCTTTCTGTATCACCTAAAGTACTACTGCTAGGTTATCTATGTTTCTCTCCCGCCTTCTCAGCTACGATGGCATCCTTAAATAATGAAGCTCCTATCGTTCTTCCAAGGACTTGGATTGGTTCTGGCATGGGGCTTTTACAACTGGTTCAATTCTTCGGAGGCTCTGTATCTGTTGCAGTCTGCGGGCTTTTACTGCATGCTCAGCGTGATATCTCCCCTGCAAAAGCATATCAGCATGTATACGGCGTGTTGCTCCTCGTTAGCTTGTGCTCGTTAGGAATTCTTCTTTTATATAGACGTTCTAACGCCAAGAGTAAGGTTGGGCAGTCTACGCACGCCTAGAACTGAAACGAAAAGGTAATAAAGACGTATCAGATGCTATAGCAGAACTAAGGAAGGAATGGTAATAATGGACAATGGGATGAATGTAATCTTATTTGAAAAAATGCCGGAAGGCGGGCTGCGAGTCATTGAGGAACGCACGTGGAGCATGAATATGATTGCAGCACTAGAGCATGTCAATTATATTGTGGTGGGCAGTGTTGAATATGAAACGGTTGAAGGACGGCTGAATGTAGATGAAGGTAAGCTGGAGCTTTTACTTGTTCCGATGCACAACGAATGATTGAGATAAGGGAAGGAGAACCTTACGATGTCTAAAGATGAAAAGGATAAGGAATTAGCGGTATCCAAATTATTCACCTCTGAGGGTAAGCCCATTCGAGTATTATCTACTTCGCTAGGCATAGCTTTGTTAGCGAACGCTATGTTTATTCCTGGCGGCGCAGGGGCTAGCGCAAATACTTCTGGAGATGAACCACAGCTAGTGTCCTGGTCTACCGAAGAGGTTAAAGCCTATTTTGACAAAAATGTGGATTGGAATATTCCATATCCGGAAGGTGCACAAGAGGTAGAACAGGAAGGCCAAGGTGTTGTAACCAATAATGGAACGACGGTAGTGAATAACTATGGTGGATATCATTCAGGTTTTGGATGGGATGACTTGCTGCTGTATCACATGCTGTTTAACAGTGGTGGCAATTACTCTTCCAGAGGATGGTCTAAGGACCGCCCAACTTATTATGGAGGCACGAGAACAACTTATAAGCCACCTACCTATAGCAGTGAGAAGTTCCAGAATAAGAAGGTTCCGGGTTCTGTTGTAAAGCCCAAAACATCGACTTCCTCCACAGGCTCCATTACGAGAAGAGGTTCTTCTTCAAAAAATGGAATCGGTGGCACTTCCAGCGGATTAAACTCATCGAAGAACTCTAAATCCAGCTCAGGATCGAAGTCCTCTTCGAGATCAGGCTCAAGTAAGAGTGGTTTTGGCGGATGAGTGAGCAGCAGAGTGTATTTGAAATTCTAGATCAGTCTGAGCTTGAAAGAGGTCCGCGGGTCAAAGCGTTGTATGAGCTTGGGTTCACTTGGGCGGATCTTGAGGATGAAGAGTACTGGTTGGATGCGATTGCTCTAATGCAAAGGGACACTTATAAGGAGCTTGAAGATGCCTCATCAAAACTTTGGGCTATCCTCGATAAAGCGGTTCGCTATGTTCATCTAAAGCGCGATTTGTATGAACTGCTTGGGATTCCCCCTGTACTTTGGGAGATGCTTGACGATTGTCCGATGCCAGAAGAAGGATTCATTAGTCGGTATGCCAGATTCGACTTTGCCATAGCCCATGATGGGACGATTAAACTGCTCGAACTGAATGCGGATACCCCAACAGGTTATGTGGAAGCCTCGATAGCTACACCATGGATCTGTGAGCAAGCTGGAATGCAGAGTCCTAATCAAGGGATGAAGGAACAGGTTGCGGCAGCCTGGCAGGAGGAACGTCCGGATACCGCAGCTTGTGTCGCTTATGGGTCTCATCTTGAAGATTCAGGTACGATCGAAGCATTAGTGAAGCACAGTGGTCTCGATATCCAGTGTGTGGATTGCCTTGATTTATGGGTCGATAATGGAATTCTCAAGGATGGGGAAGACCGCGTGATTGAGCGGATGTTCGCCTTATATCCTAAAGAGTGGATGGCTGTTGATGAAGGCGGGGATGCCCTCGCCTATGCGGTAGAGCAAGGAAATCTTCAGCTCTTTAATGGTCCTCATAGTATATTGCTTCAATCCAAGGGGCTGGTTGCAGCGGTGTGGGGAATGTATGAGCTGGGCCTGTTATTCGACAAGGAAGAGCGGGAGACGATCTCGCGCTATATTTTACCTACTTATAATAAGCCTGTATTCTCAGGGAACTTTGTGTCCAAATCTGTTTTTGGTCGTGAAGGGGGTTCGGTGCGCATGTTTGATGATAGCGGTGCGCTAGAGCTTGAAGATGAAGACGGTTATGACAGTAGTCAGCTCTTCCCCACTGTGTATCAAAAAAGAGCCGATTTAGCACGGATAACGACTTCAAAGGGTGAATTTCATCTGCTGACAGGCATGTTCGTGATTAACGGGGAGCCTTGTGGTATGCTCGGCCGAGCGGGCGGATTGATTACAGGCAATGCCAGTCATTTTATTGCGTTGGGAGTGAGATAATTGGATAAGAGCAAGAAAGCCCGAATCGGAGTCTTATGTATGATGCTTTTGACGGTACTGTTACTAAGCGCATGTTCCAGTAATCAGGGCAGTGTATTTGATTCAGGAACAGCTGGAACCTCAGATAGTGTAGCACGGGTACCGTGGGACTATCGGGTGGTAGAGAGTACCGTAGGGGATTTAATTGGGAGTGACATGACGGTTTTGCCGGATAATGAACTGCTCCCGAATGATGGGAATTATGCTACTGGCGATAAAATTTGGACACTTCAGTTCATGGACGCCGAGTTAATCACGGATGCTGATCAGAAGAATGAAGTTCGCCTGTCTTCATGGAGCACGATTAAGTCTTATGCAGATGAAAAAACGGCAGCAGAGGATCTTACTAATCTTAAAGTATCGGTAACCACTGATGTTGATCTTGTAGGAGTATACAAGACTAAGTATAAGGATAAGACAAGAAACTTTGCGGTGCTTGAGCTCCCTTCAGGTAATCGGATTAAGCAGCCGATTGATGATGAACGCTATACTGCATTAGAGAAAAAGAAGACCGCTTCCGTAGTCCTTGAGGAAGTACATGATTTTGCCGATTATGATTCGGCGTATGCGAAATTTCGGGGGTGGGCGAAGTGACGATGGTGGTTAATTTGGTAGTGAGTGTGTTTGTGATTATTCTTTTGCAAGTGTTAGGCATGGTGATCTTTGGTTTGATGACTCCGTTTAAAGATATGGAGGAGCTGAAGAAAGGCAATGTGGCTGTAGCTTTGGCTTTAGGCGGCAAGTTTCTGGCAACAGCCATTATTATTGGTGTAGCGGCGTATACGAATACCTCCATTCTGCACATGATCATTTGGTTTGCGGTAGGTTATGTGTGCTTGATAGCGGCTTATTGGATCTTTGAATTGGCAACCCCAACCTTTAAGATTTCAGAGCATCTGGAGAAAGGGAATGTGGCTGTAGGCACTATGCTTTGCTTGGTATTTATTGGGACTGCATTTGCGATTAGCAGTTTGATTGTTTAGTTTCAACTTGAAAAAGGATAATGACAAAGGTTGCCCCGATCCATCCGTCGAGCGGCAGCCTATATTTCTCGCATAAACGCTTGCTTACTGTCCTTAAAGGACGCCGAAGGCATGTTAGCTTGATGTGAAGAAGGGGTGGGCAGATGCATCTGTTTCTGAGAATTTCCACCAAGATGATGCGGTTACGTAAACGGACGATAGGGTTAATCATTCTGATCTTTATAATTCTTAGTGCGTCGATTGCTTACCTGATCGAACCCGGTACGTTTCATAGTTGGTTTAATGCATTTTATTGGGTCATGACAACGATGGCGACTGTAGGGTATGGGGATTATTTTGCAGAGACCGTAGTTGGAAAGCTGTTTACCATGTTTCTATATATCTTTGGTATCGGTCTCCTCAGCTTGGTTATTGGTAAGGTCATTGACTCCATTGCGGAGGTGCAGAGAAGGAGAGGAGCGGGAACGTTGAGCTTTCGGGGAAAGGATCATGTGATTCTAATTAATTGGAGTAAGAAAGCACAAGCTGCCGTAGAGGAGATTCTATGCTATTCGCCGAAATGCCATATTGTTATCATTGATGAGGTAGGCGCGCATCCCTTGGAGCATATGGAGCAAGTCCACTTTATAAGTGGTGATGCCTCCAGTGATGACATTCTGCTTAAGGCTAACATCCATGAAGCAAGAGCAGCCATTGTGTTCGGGGACACAAGGATTGATGAAGCATCGCTGATCGACGGCAAATCTTTGTTAATTGCCTCTAGCATTGAGCGCATTGCGCCACAAGTACATACGACTGTAGAAATAATGCAAGAGAAGAATATACAGAATTTCAGGCATGTTCAGGTAAACGAGTTCGTTCTTTCGCATGATGCCATCTCCAGACTGGCTGTTCGTTCTGCACTGCAAGAGGGTAACTCTGAGGTGATAACGCAGCTGCTGAGCCGTAAATATGGTGATGATATTTATGAGATTCCAGTGAATACTGCGTGGAAGACTTATGGGGACGCGTTTCAGAACCTGCTTCTGCAAGGTGCAACCTTATTGGCGGATCGTAGCGATCTAAGTATCAATCGAAAGCTGGATCAGGTTATTCCTAAGGATGCTAGATTGTATGTTGTTTCCGATGAAGCGACGTATCGTAGGATTAAGGGTTAGGTCAGAATTAGATGGAATAGGCGGATTTTCGGGAGCTGAGGCTTCGCGGAATTCTGTCTTTTTTTGTTTGCCAATCTTTCCTTAAGGGTAAGAGATACATGATAATATCTACTTTACCTTTGGAAGGAGCCATTGTTAATGAGTGAACATCAAAAAGTGAACGGAAACAGCAAGAATGAGCAATTGGAACAGTTTCGCAGTAAGGATGAAGGTCACACCTTAACAACGAACCAGGGTTTAAAAGTATCAGAGGACGAGTTCTCCTTAAAAGCGGGTGATCGGGGCCCAACCTTATTGGAAGACTTTCATTTCCGGGAAAAAATGACGCATTTCGATCATGAACGAATCCCTGAGCGAATCGTGCATGCACGTGGATTTGCTGCTCATGGTGAGTTTGAATTATATAAATCACTGAAAGAATATACGAAGGCGAAATTCCTTCAAGATCCCTCCGTGAAGACACCGGTGTTTGTCCGGTTCTCTACGGTAGCCGGATCACGGGGATCAGCCGAGACGGTGCGGGATGCCCGCGGATTCTCTACCAAATTTTATACTGAGGAAGGGAATTACGATCTAGTCGGAAATAATATGCCCGTCTTTTTTATCCAGGATGCGATCAAGTTCCCAGATTTAGTACATGCGCTTAAGCCTGAGCCGCACAATGAAATGCCTCAGGCCGCATCGGCTCACGATACCTTTTGGGATTTCATAGCCAATAACCAAGAATCGGCCCATATGGCAATGTGGCTGATGTCGGACCGTGCTATTCCACGAAGCTTCAGAATGATGGAAGGGTTTGGGGTGCATACTTTCAGGTTGATTAATGAGCAGGGAAAAGCCCACTTTGTTAAATTCCACTGGAAACCGGTGCTCGGTGTACACTCTTTGGTGTGGGACGAAGCTCAGAAAATATCGGGTGCGGACCCTGACTTTCATCGCCGTGATTTATGGGAATCGATTGAAGCCGGCAACTTTCCGGAATATGAGCTGGGCATTCAGCTTCTAAGTGAAGAAGATGAATTTAAGTTTGAATTTGACGTGCTGGATCCTACAAAGCTATGGCCAGAGGAAGATGTACCTGTACAGATTGTTGGGAAAATGACCTTGAACCGCAACGTGGATAATGTTTTCGCCGAAACGGAGCAGGTAGCTTTCCACCCTGGACATGTGGTTCCAGGCATCGATTTCACCAATGATCCACTGCTTCAGGGCAGATTGTTCTCTTATACGGATACTCAGCTAATTCGGCTTGGCGGCCCGAACTTCCATGAGTTGCCGATCAATAGACCGGTATGTCCTTTCCATAACAACCAGCGTGACGGGTATGGACGGCAGACGATTAATCAGGGTTCAGTGAGCTATCATAATAATTCGCTTGCTAACAATACGCCCGCACCTGCAACAGAGGCTGAAGGTGGTTATGTACATTATCAGGAGAAGGTGGAAGGTCGTAAGGTGCGTAGCCGGAGCAAAAGCTTTGAAGACCATTTTTCACAAGCCAAGCTGTTCTGGAACAGCATGAGTACTCCAGAAAAAACGCATATTATTGAAGCCTATTCATTCGAGCTCGGGAAGGTAAAGAGTAAGTCAGTCCGGCAGCAGGTTGTAGATATGCTCGGGAACGTTACGTTAGAGCTTGCTGTGCCTGTAGCAAAGGCTATTGGGGCGAAGCCTCCGATAACAGGCGGTTCCGAGGTGACTCAAGCCTCCCCGGCACTAAGCCAGGTAAATACGAAGAAGCACCCAAACACACGTAAAATAGGGGTGATTATAGGCGACGGATTTGATGAAGTCTTGGTGATGCCTGTCCTGGATACGCTTATGAGAGCCGGGATCCAGCCGGAAATAATTAGCGATAAGCTTGGATTTATTAAAGGCTCAAAGGGGACAGAGCTTGAAGTCATTCATACCTTATCCACGACAGATTCGGTCCTCTTTGATGCGATTTATGCAGCTGGTGGAAATTCGGAACGTAAGAAATTCCATAAGGATACGGCGCAATTCCTGAACCAAGCCTATTCTCACTTTAAGCCCATCGCTGTGACTACTGAGAATGCTAAACTACTTGAAACGGCCGAGCATAGAAGCAGTCCGGGTGTAATCATTGGAGATGGCGGAGAGGTGTTTGCTGCCAGCCTTGTCGCGGCAATTACTGCCCATCGTTTTTGGGAACGTATGATTGAATAAATAACTGATACAGAGGGGATATCCCGTTCGCCAAAGGCGTAAGGATATCTCTTTTTTGTCCAAGAATAGATACATAACGCTTACAGTTGATTTAACATTTTGTTGTATATTACCGTTATAGATAATACTAGGCAGTAAACAGAATAGGAGAATATTAAAAGGAGGTGATCACTTGAGGAAAATAATCATTGCTGCACTAGCGATATTTGCAGGCATTATAGGGTTAACGGCATGCGAAAAAACGGCAGCACCGAATCCGTCCAATAGTGCTCATACTAATTCTCCAGCACCAGTAGATTCAGAAAATGATACCAAGGTAACCCAGACGCAGGAAGTAACTGACTTAGAGCAGTTTATTACCTCGAAACTCACAGGTGAGCACGGTGTATATACTAATCATATTGAAACAGATCAGTCGGCGGAAGCGGCGAGTGGATACGAAGTTCTGAGTGAATCGGCATCTCTCCGGATGCTGGCAGCTGTGCGTAGCGGCCAACAAGAGAGATTTGCAGAACAATGGCAACTAGCCAAGCAAACCTTTGATATCAAGAGCGGTTTCAGCTACCGTTATAGTCCTAAACAGCAGAAGCTATACCCCTTGAATGCTGCCGTTGATGATTTGCGCATGATTCAAGCTCTTTATGAGGCAGGGGAGAAGTTCGGCGATAAACGCTATACAGCTGAAGCGGATAAATATGGCCAAAGATTTTATGATTATAATGTAAAAGACGGAAAACTTTATGATTTCTACGATATGGAATATTCTTCAACAAACACATTCGTCACTTTGTGTTATATTAATTTGGGCACTTTGCGAAAATTGTCGATTCCTAGCCAATTTAGTAAGAAACTGACGAATGATATGAACGTAATATTGGAAAACGGATATTTATCGGATGAATTCCCCTTTTATGAGACACGGTTTAATTATGAGACCGGAAAATATAGTTCGGAAAACATCAATACAGTAGAGTCGCTTTTATCCATTCTAGCCTTAGCTGAGGTGGGCCAGCAGAAAGCCACCAGCATTGATTTTATCAAAAGGCAGGTCGAAGCTGGAACGTTGTATGGGCAATATTCGAGAGAAGGTAAGCCATTGAGCGATATCCGGTCCACAGCCATTTATGCCATTACGGCTATGATCGGCGCAGAAATCGGCGATGAATCTCTCCACCACAAAAGCATTGAAAGAATGAACGAGTTCAGAGTAACAGATGTGGATAGCCCACTGTACGGAGGATTCGGTGATATGGCTAGCGGCCAAGCTTATTCTTTTGACAACCTGATGGCATTACTGGCCTATGTCTATTAACTTAAACTTAATGTATTGAAGGTGAACCTGCATGATGGACAATACGGTGAAAACACCTCTAAGGCAAAGCATAACACTTGCTAATTTTTCGGTTTCTCCTGCATTTCTTGCTGCATTTGGAGTGCTGCTTATTACCATCATCGCGCTGTTCACAGCTCCGTATGTCGGAGTGGCGGATAACGGTGACTTTTTCCGTAGCATTTATAGTAATGGACTCTATTTCAATCTGCCGGATTATGATAGTCAGTACTTTGGTTATTTTGTGAAGCAATATGGGATCTTTCAATATTTTAATGAGAATGGTGCAATGTTATTTTCCTCTCAGTCCTTATTTATCAAGCTGGCTATAGGACTTAACAAGTTGTTCTTCAGTAGTGAGGTATTCGACATCCGCTTTCAAGCGGCAATTTATACGATTCTATATGTAATCGCAATTTACTTATTAATAGAGGCTATTACATGGAAGATGTCCCGAACACAGGGATTCATCATTGCAGGTGTTGCCGTTTTTATATTCGGAGATACCGGGTATACGGCTTATTTTAACTCCTTTTACGGCGAGAGCGTTGTGATGATTACGACGATCTTCATGTTCGCTTCATGGCTGATGTTATATCGAAAAAGATTCAATGACTACGCGATGCTGGCCCTATTCGTAATTAGCACGCTGATCCTGACTACTTCTAAGCAGCAGAATGCGCCAGTGGGGATGATCATTGCTGTTCTGGCATGTTCACTGCTTTGGATTCGTAGAGACAGGATATTTCGGATCCTGACAATGGCGTCTCTTGCTCTAATGCTGTTCGCAGGTGTGTTCACGTATTTGAATATCTCAAACGAGTTCGTAAACATTAACCAGTTTCATGCCATGACCCGAGGGGTGCTGAAGGAATCACCTGATCCAGAAGCAGCTTTAAAAGCGTTAGGGATGGATGAGCAATTCGCCATTCTGAAGAACAGCATTCACTATGAGAAGTACGTGACCATAGACGTGAATTCACCACTTCTCGAGGAGAATTTCTACAGTCGTTATGGATTTGTATCCATCCTTAAATATTATTTAACGAACCCAGACCAGCTTAATTCGATTCTTAATGTAGCTGCTCAAAGTGCATTCTCGATTAAGCCTGCGGCTATGGGGAATTTCGAGCATTCCGTTGGTAAGGAGTTTCGAGCACAGTGTCACTTTTTCACCGGATACAGCCAACTGAAACAAACGCTGGCCCCGCGAACATTCGGGTTCATCTTTCTCTGGATGGTGCTTGTTATCGGTCTCTACATGCCTTCCTTTGTAAAAGCGATCATGTCCCGTGATTTCAGAGGTATGCAGCGAATGGTATTGATTGTCGCTTCGATTGGCATTGGGCTTTCGGGTATTTTTGTATCGATTATCGGGGCAGGCGATGCCGATATTTCCAAGCATGAGTTCTTATTTACATTATCCTTTGACTTAGTCACTTTTCTGACCCTATCCAGTGTGATTGGGCGTAGAGTTTCTAAAAACAGTAATCAGGTTAAGCAGGTTAGAAAAAGCACCCCTTCTAGCCCGTATACAAAGCCTCAAAAGGATGTGAGTGTGTGAGTATCAGAGGAGTATTAAACGGTATATTGCTACTGACGTTGACCCTAACGACCCTTCTGATTCCCGTCACACCTGTCCAATCTGCTGCTTCTCCACAGCAGGTTCTACTACTCTATGACAGCCTCGCTAAGGGGACAACGAAGGAAGGCAACGTGATTGAACTCCAGCGACTGCTGGCGGCTTATTCCATGAAGGTCACACTTAGAAGTCTGGATCAATATGAGCAAGGGATGCTGGGGCATTACTCCAAGGTGATTATGGTCCGTAATGCAGCGGACATTGTGATGACTAATCCAATCTATGATGAGGATTGGGAGCATTATCAGGGACAGTATTTGCACATCGGGTACAGCCCTCCAGCCTCGCTGAAAAAGAAACTACAGTTAACCACAGATGTCATGTATGACGCGAATCCATCTATCCAGATCGGACAGTTCTCGGGAATTTCACTTCAGGTACAGGATATGCTCTATATAGCCGGAAGTCAGGGAACCCAGTCCCTTGGAAAGCTGACCTTCCAGGATGATAGCCTGCAAGCACCTTATGCAGTGAGTAAAGAGGGTGCTGCTTATGTTCCGTATTTTGAACAAGGCAATGTCAGTGCACTAGCGATGGGGTATGTTTTGAAGGATTGGCTTCATATCAACGCAACGCCTAAAGTGTATCTTGCGATCAAAGAGATCTATCCCTTCTCTGATCTGGGATTGCTGACAGAGACTGCGGAGCGGCTGTATCAAATGGGGGTTCCTTTTCTCGCAAGTGTGCGGCCAGTGTTCAGCAATACCGATTATCCGGCCATGCAGCGTTATCTGGTAGCCATCAAAAGAGTGCAATCGAATAATGGCAGCATTCTGGTCAATGCCCCTATTGCGATGCATTCAACGAGTACTAGTAATAAGGATCATTCACTTCAGGCGAAGATGGACGCGTTCATTAATCTGCTGGTACACAACAAGATTGGGCCGCTTGGAATCGGAGCACAAATGCACTGGGCGTATGACAAGGAATACTCGGAGGCGGGGATGGGGTTTTTCGATTCTGTGATCCTGTATCCGGATGAAAATGTTGATTATATGGAGCAGAGCGACACCTCCAAGTCCTTTCCATCCTCTTTATATAGTGTGCCGATTAATTTTTTGCAGGATTTGCAAACATCCAATAATGTGATGCCAGAACTGCCGATGGACACGGTAATCACTGTGGATATGCCTAAGGATAAGGAAGAACTTGAGGAAATGCTGAAGATGCTGGCACAATACTGGGTTTCTTTTGCGGATTATAAACAAGAAAGGCATGAGGTTGTTACAGACGTCAATACGATCACTTCATCAGAAGGAGTGATTTCTATTAATGGACAACCCCTGAGTCTGAATTATACGCCAGAAACAGTGAATAGCGATTATCGGTATACAGAAGAGCAGAAGAAGAGCTTTACGACGCTTTTTAATATACAGAATCAGTTCTTTATAGTTGCGATAATGATTTCTCTGTTGCTATTTGGCGGATTAATGATCATCGGATACCGAATGTATAGGAAAAAGTATTTGAAATGAGACAACTAATCGTGATTTGGAGGATCCTATGACGATTTCAGACATACTGATGGTAATTGCAGTGATCTGTATCTGGTCTTTATTGCTGGTGAATGTAACCCTCATTATCGCAGGCTATTTATATTACATTAAATCTGAAAATGAGGACATACCAGAGATAGAGGGCGAATATCCTTTGGTTTCAATTATGGTTCCTGCTCACAATGAGGGGGTAGTCATCTGTAAGACGGTGGAGTCTCTACTAGCGCTTGATTATCCGGAAGATCGATATGAGATTATTGTGATTAATGATAATTCCTCTGATAACAGTGCTGAACTGCTGGCCGGTATCCAAAACCGAAATCCGGGGCGTCAGCTGATCGTCATAAATACGGATGCGATTACTGGTGGCAAAGGGAAATCGAATGCACTGAATATAGGCTTCACCCATTGCAAAGGGCAGTTCATTGCGATTTATGATGCAGACAATACACCTGAAAAAACGGCTTTACGTTATCTGGTCGCTGAGATCATGAATGATTCTAGCCTAGGTGCAGTAATCGGTAAGTTTAGAACCCGTAACCGTAACGCAAGCCTGCTTACCCGGTTTATTAATATTGAGACGTTGTCCTTTCAATGGATGGCACAAGCGGGACGCTGGAAGCTGTTCAAGTTATGCACCATTCCCGGCACTAATTTTATTATGCGCAGGTCTATCGTAGAAAGTATCGGTGGCTGGGATGTTAAAGCGATAGCCGAAGATACAGAAATCAGCTTCAGAATATATATGATGGGTTATCGGATCAAGTTCCAGCCGAAATCGGTCACATGGGAGCAAGAGCCACAGACCTTAAAAGTCTGGTTCAAGCAGCGAACGCGCTGGGCTAAGGGCAACATTTATGTCATTGTCAAAAATATCCCCCTGCTGTTCGATAAATCCGCCGCAAAAGTCCGGTTCGATATTCTTTATTTTTTAGCTATTTATTTCTTATTGCTGATGTCATTAATCACCTCGGATGTGCTGCTCATCCTGCATGCTTTGGGCTATGTACATACTACTATTGCTGGGCTTAGCAATTTTCTCTGGCTGCTCGCCATCATTCTGTTCGTTGTAGGTACTTTCATAACGCTGACGACAGAGAAGGGCGAGATGAGCTTGTCCAATTTATGGATCGTAATGTTGATGTACATCTCTTATTGTCAGCTGTGGATGGTTGTCGCGGCTTACGGATTATATCTTTACGCCAAAGATCTCATCTTCAAAAGAGAAGCAAAGTGGTATAAGACTGAACGCTATTAATAACGAACAAAGAAGTACTATGAGAAATATGTGATCACAGGAGAAACAGAACATGATGATGAAAAAACAAATGGTTATACTGTTAACCTGCCTCTCTCTTTTTCTAATTCAATTGAATGTTGCAGCCGCCGAGGCTCCGTCTCAGGATACTAGATTAACCTACACAACCTCTTTCACAGGAACAGATACTGCGTTAAAGGGTTCAAGTGCCCAGCAGCAATATTTTGAGGTCATGGATTATTGGAATGTGAATGAGATCAGAATTAACCTGCACTTTCAAATTTCGCAAATTACCAAGGAGCAGATGTCTAGCGTTACCTTAACGCTAAATGGCAGCCCATTCTACACATTTAGACCTTCTCTAAAAGATAATGGGGAACAACAGCTGGTCCTTCAGGCACCTAAAGGGTTTCTAAAAAAAGGAACCAATACGCTTGGGATTCAGGGGTATTTGCAGTCAAACTATACAGATGAACAATCTTGTTCTGTCGATTATGATTTTGATAATTGGCTGCATCTGTTTAATACATCCAGTATTAGTGTGATGTATACGCCGAAGCCCTTGACTGGGGGGATTAGTGACTTTAGCGAGCGCTTCTCTGGCGTTGATACCTTAACGAAGAATCATAGTGTTCTGACCGTACCGGATAAAAGCACAGGGGCAGAATTGGAGTCGGCTACTTATGCGCTTTCCGGACTTGTGAAGGGGAATACATTGGACAATAGAACGATTCCAATGCTTCCCTACCGGTCAGATGCGGTGAAGAATAAAGCTGCGGTTGTACTGGTAGCTATGTATGACCGAGTACCAAGCGGGCTAAAGGCTCAGCTAAGCACCTCTGAAGATTTAAGTACACATGCACTGCTGCAGTTAGTGAATAAGGATACTCAGCCCACACTTGTCGTAACCTCGAAGGATGAGAACTTACTGATTAAAGCAGGCCGTTTTGTTGCGAATGAAGAGTTATTGGGTCAAATCAGCAGTGATTTAAAGGTGGTCGATGATGCTACAGAAGTATCTGCACCCCCCCTTTCGATTAGCTCCAATATTACGTTTACAGAAACGGGTGATAAACTCACTGGGGCACGTCATCAGGAGCAGACATACTTTGTTTCACTGCCCTCTAACCGCTCGATTGCAGATTCAGGCAGAATCAGATTGGATTTCCGTTATGCACAGAATTTAGATTTCGACCGTTCACTAGTGACTGTCAGCATCAACAACACACCCATTGGCAGCAAGAAGCTGACCAAAGAGCTGGCGAATGGCGATAAGCTGGATCTTCCAGTTCCCCAAAGCTTGAATATCTCTGGTAATTTCACGGTAACTGTAGCCTTTGATTTGGAGCTGAAGGGAGCCGAATGTACTTTAGATAAGGAACAAATGCCGTGGGCGTATATCAGTAAAGATTCTGTAATGCGTCTTAATACTAAGGATCGTACGGATCTTTTGTTTAATAACTATCCGTATCCGTTCATACGCGACGGGCTTTACAATCAAGTAGCAGTTGTGCTGCCGCAAGAAATGGATGATTACGCATATTTGAGTTTAGCTAATGTATTTAATCTTCTGGGAAAATACGCTAGCGGAAATATAGGCAACATTCAGTTCTACACGGATAACATTAGCGCGGATCATTTGAAGAATAATAATGTTATCGCCATAGGCACGTATAAGAATAATAAGATCATCCGTGATCATAATGATAAGCTCTATTTTCAATATAACGGGAACGGAACAGCGATTCGCTCCAATGAGAAGATGAGTATTGAAGATCATTACGGTGCTCAAATCGGTACACTGCAGCTGATTGAATCGCCATTTGAGGCGGGACGGGGGCTGCTTGCTGTTACGGGAGTGGGCTCTGAAGAGTACTATTTGGCGTCGAAGTTGATTGCAACAGAGCGGGACAAATGGAAGGTGTTTGGCGATGGGGTAATCGTTGATAAGGACGGTAATGTCAATGCGCGCACCGTTTCAAGATCATTACTGGAGCAGCAGAGGATTCCGTGGTCAAAAAAATAACGGAACGAACGGACGTGCTGAGTTTCATAATCGTAATTATGCTGGTTCTGACACTGGTGATTCTATCGCTGATCCTGCTGCTTCGTAAACATATGAAGAAACGTGGTGATAAGCGTGAGACGTAATCGCAGCGGGTTAGTTTCAGATATCGCTCTCTTATCGTTCCTGGTGCTTCTTTTTATTTGTATTGTCTTCATTTCAGGGGCACCCGATGATTATATCCAGAATATTATCATTTTAAATGTGGCCTTTATTCTGGCGATTGTTACCTATTTTACAACGGTAACTGCAGGGCTGGTCTTGAACCTGGTGTTTATATTTACTTACGGCTTCTACACGATGTATCAGACGATATCTTTGGGAGAGACAATTGGACTGAATACTTACTTCTGGCTAATTATGACCCCATTGTTAACAGTGGTACTGTGGATATTTACACTAAGTAATCGTGAGCTGCAGGCTGAGAATCAGCGTTTGGAGAAAAAGACTGCCAATATGGCCATCATCGACGAGAACACAGATCTGCGTAACAGTATTTCTTTTCAGAAGGATGCTGCCTTATTTACAGGCATTTCGACTCGATATCAGATTCCGCTCACACTGCTTGTAGTGAAAGTGAAATACTGGAATGAGATTAGACGTATTATTCCCGAAGATAAGCTGGCTGAGGCCATTCATGACGTATCTCAGCTCAGTCAGGCCAGCATTCGTACCAATGATGCATTGTATTTACTGGACAAAGATGACGCAACATGGGGCCTTCTGCTGTTCACCGACAGCGATGGAGCAAAAATCGTAATTGAGCGGATTAAACTGAAGCTTCAAGAGCTTAATGACACTGAATTTGTCAAAAAGTATAAAGTCAGCCTTGGTCTCAAAATAGGTGCTGTAGAATATCAAGCCAGTACTATTGAGAACCCGTTAGATTTTATTGTTCAGGCTAAAAAACAATTAGAGTATGATGTATAAGTCAGTTGAACGTAAGGGAATATAAGGAATATCGGATATTAGTTGACTTTACATGTCGATTTCACGTATGATGGAGTGGTGGTCTAAATCGTAAGATTTACGAATTTTCCTACGTTTATTAGGTTATACTTATAGATAAACCTACAGATCATTTGGTTAATTTACCATAAAGGCTCCACTAATTTGTTCAGAAGGAGGACGATCAGAATGAGAGAAGGCATACATCCAAAGTTCAACAAGGTTATTTTCATGGATGCAAGCGTAGGCTTCAAATTCTTGAGTGCATCTACAAAATCATCCAATGAAACAATGGAATGGGAAGATGGTAACACTTATCCTGTTATCCGCGTGGACGCAAGTTCCGCATCCCACCCATTTTACACTGGTAAACAAAGAGATACAGAACAAGGCGGCCGTGTTGACAAGTTCAAACAACGTCTTGCACAAAAGAAATAAGCATTCATACGGTTTAAAAAGGGACAACCCATTTAGAAGCGATCGCTTCAGGGATGTCCCTTTTTTGTGTTCAGGCATGTTAGAATGAAATGGCATTGATAAATTTCGATAGTGGCAGGGGAGCGATCAGTAGTGGAAAATGAAATAAAAGTAGATACCGTCCTGAAGAGCGAGGACGTTCTGGAGTTTAACCTATGGTTTAGCTTAAATAGCCGAATTATACTTAACTCTTTCAGTGTGGTTGCTTATTTTGTGATTTTACTGTTAATTACTAAGGATTACAGTACTACAAGTATTTCAATCCTTGCTGGGACTGCTGTGATTCTTGCCGCTGTTTTATGGTATATGACCAAATCAAGCTTGACCAAAAAATCTAAAAAAGCCTTCGCTACAGACAGCCTGGCTCAGCAGCCTCAGAGTTATTCCATATCAGATGAGGGCATAAAATACGTATCCGAGGCAGGTTCCGGGCAAGTGAAATGGGAAGAGATACATAAAATAGGTGAAACAATGAACTTGTTCGTTTTTTTTGTGTCTTCCAATAGAGCACTGATTATCCCTAAACGTTACTTTCAGTCGGTACAAGATAAAACAGCCTTTAAGGACTTGGCCAGAAAATATATGTTCTCCCATCGAGTGAAGTTCAAATCGTAAGGTGTACAGATGTACTGGTATTTGTTGATTCATTTGTAGGATTGATTAGGATATAATGATAGGAGCGACTTGAAAAATAGGAGAAATATGGCATGCCGTGGATTCAAGGATATCCGTATTACTTATTAATGGGTAGTGTTCTAAGCTTTTACATGGGCATCAGCTCCTATCGACATCGAAAGTCGGCAGGAAGACGCTATTTATGGATCTTAATGCTGCTGGTCAGCCTCATATTTATTGCAACAGCGGGAGAGATTTTGTCATCCTCTTTTCAGGCTAAGCTGTGGTGGAAGAATATGCAGCAGGCTCCGCTTTTTTTAAGTGCGTTATTTACTTATGCTGTCGTTAAAGAATATGTGACTCCTTCCGCGGAGCGTCTGCCAGTAAAGCTTGCTATTTTCTCGATTCCAATTGCTTTGGACGTACTGCTTATTTTTACGGATACTTATCATCATCTAATGCGTAGTGAAGTGGGCATGGCCACTGTTGCGGGTGTTAGTGGAATTACTGTAAAGCCTACGCTTCTTAGCATGGCTTTTATTGCTTATGATCAGCTATTTGGTCTATATGCGGTCTGCTTGCTAGCTGTTTCCTTAATGAATAGACCGAGAGCTTTTTTACGACGTGCTTTCTTACTGTTTGCTGGGCTGCTTGTTCCGGTCATCTCTGTTTTTTTACTTCCCTTGTTGAAGATCACGCTTACAGGCTTTACGGCCTTCACTTATCTACCCGCAATTATAGCGGCTTATTTGTGTTTATTCATTGACTCCAAATCTACGATCTATCCTTTAACTAAAATCAAAATCCTGGAGCATATGAAAGACGGCGTAGTTTTGACAGACCGGAATGATAGAATCATTGGTATAAATGAGGCTGCAACCTCCATTTTATTTGAGATTACCGGGATACCGAATGAGACCTGGATGGGGAAAAATATTGATCTTTTTATGAGGCATCACAAGGACATTGGTGCTCATTATAGTCAAAGGACAGAAGGACAGTTTGAGATTATATGTACTGGAATAAGAGAGGTTTGTTATGGGGTTTCCTTGATAGCGACTGAACTTCACGCAACAGAGAACAAGGGGATGCTAATTGTTTTTAGTGATCATAGTGAAAAGAAGCGGTATGAACGTGAATTGGTCTATCAAGCAACGATAGATGATTTGACTGGACTTTATAATCGCAGGCATTTTATGCAAATGGTGCAAAACCAAACGATTCCGGACGGACTAGGACTGGCACTGTTGTTATTTGATATCGATGACTTTAAGTTAATTAATGATACCTATGGTCATTTAGCAGGAGATCAGGCATTAGTTGATTTCTCGAATAAAATACTTCAGGTGTACCAAAACAAGGGCATTGCCGGAAGAGTCGGGGGCGAGGAGTTTGCTGTATGCTTTTTTGCTGAGGATAAACGTGCAGCCTTGATGGAAGCAGAGGGTTTTCGCACTACGATGAGTGATTATAAAATAATTTTGAATGAACACGATAGCATTCAGCTTACCGCTAGCATCGGAATTTCTTTTACAATGCGTAGAGAGGTGACTTTCGAGGATTTGTATCGGGAAGCGGATGAAGCGTTATATCGTTCCAAGAAATCGGGCAAGAATAGAGTAACGCTGGGTCGTGAGCCCATTTTAAGAGAAGCGGTGAAGGGATAAAGAGGTGTTCTAATGAATCTGACAATTGATGAAGTGATGAGTAAGCTTGAAGAGATGGGTACAGAGCAGACGAAACGCACCTTCGTACGACATGGTGCTGAGGAGCCTTTATTCGGAGTGAAGGTAGGCGATCTGAAGAAGCTGGTTAAGATCGTGAAGAAAGACCAGAGTCTGGTTAAGGCTTTGTACCAGACGGGGAATTATGATGCAATGTATCTGGCAGGAATTACGGTTGATCCTAAGCATCTTACGAAGGAAGAGCTTCAGAACTGGGTGTCAGCGGCTTACTGTTATGCTTTGGCGGAATATACGGTAGCGTCTGTCGCTGCAGAGAGCCCTTACGCTCTAGAACTTGCAAGAGAATGGATTTCTTCATCAGATGAAATGGTGGCCGCCTGTGGCTGGAGTACTTATGGGAATTACATTTCAGTTACGCCGGATGATCTGCTAGATATCGCTGAGATTAGAGAGCTGCTACAACAAATACAATCTACCATTCATCAGGAACAGAATCGAGTTCGTTACACTATGAATATGTTTGTAATTATTTCCGGCAGCAGCGTAACCGAACTGCATGATGAGGCAACGCAGATTGCTGCAAGCATTGGAAAGGTCCAGGTACAAATGGGACAAACCGCATGTAAAGTACCGCTGGCTGTAGATTATATTGCTAAGGTTGAACAGGCTGGAAAGCTTGGTGTGAAGAAGAAGACTTGTATTTGTTAATTTAGCTAGTGTAGTATCGCCTTCAAGTAGTCACTCCATTTCCCCTCATATTCTATTGAGGAGCGAGTGAACTTGGAGGCTTTTTATGGCAAATAAAAAGTGTTTCAATGGTATCCAAAAGTGTTTAATTTACAAGCAGTAAAAATTCACATAGATGTCTCGATAGGGTATTGGAGCAGGAGAAAGAGCTATTAATACAAGGATTTAGGCAAAGAGCTAGTTAGATGACAGGACGGAGGCACTTTGTGAAAAAACACCGATTTACTTTGCAGTATAAAATACTATCCGTTACAGTGTTGATTGTGATCTGTCTATTAGGATTTGTTATGATCATGCATGATAGAATTAATACGCTACAGCGGGAAACCAGCTTTATTTCCCATCAGGACCGAGAGATAGCTAGTTTGGCTAACAAGATCGAGAAGAACATTCTTGATATGGAAACAGGACAACGAGGTTATATTATCACCGGCGATGACAAATATCTGGAGCCCTATAATTTAGGAAAAGCACAATGGAAGGCGAGCTATGATAAGCTCTCTTTGCTGAATGCTAATGATTCCTTGCAACTCCAGCGTCTGGTGGACATCGAAAATAGTATCCAGCATTGGATCAAGCAATCCGGGGATTATGTAATAGAATTGAAAAAAGAGGGACAGGAAGCGGAAATCTTACGATATTTCAATTCGGATGATGGCAAGGATCAAATGGACCAGATTCGTAGTCAGTTCAGTACTTACCGTGAGACGATGAATGAGAACACTAATACTCTGATAGCTGAACAGGCAGATCGAAACAAATTGCTGCTAGAGTTCCTTTATATTGCTTGGGCGATTATTGCTATTACCTCAGTGGTCGCTTCGTGGATCATTTCACGTGCTATCGTTAGTACGATTCGCAAGGTTACCCATACGATTGCTGGCTTAGATTCCTCTGTTGATATGAAGACAAGAGTGGAGATTACCACGAATGATGAAATCAGGGATCTCAGCGTCGCTACGAATCATCTGATAGATATGCAACAAGAGCGGATATGGATTAAGGATCATGCTAACGATTTATTGTCAAGGTATCAGGGCATCACACTTGTCTCACAACTGGGGGACATTTTTTTAAGTAAAACGGCAGAAGTTATTGATTATCCATACAGTGCCTTATATATACGGACACAAGAACATGATCAAGACTTGTTAAATAGAACCTCCACGTTTGGTGGAAGCAGCAACATTACAGATCATCGGACATTTCAAATCGGAGAAGGTTTGGTTGGTCAATGCGCTAAAGAGGCGCGCTTGATGCATATACAGGATCTTCCGGAGAATTATATCAATATTCAGTCTGGGCTGGGCGTTTCTGCGCCGAAATCTCTTTTATTATTTCCGGTTTCTTTTTCAGATGAAGTAGTTGCTGTGGTGGAAATTGCGACCTTCTCTCCTCTTACGGAGCGGCAGATTGAATTTTTGGATTCTATTTCAGATGCATTCGGCGCTGCAATCAACAGTACGATCAGCAGTATGAGGATTGATCAGCTTCTGGAACAATCCCAGCGCTTAAATGAAGAACTTCAGGTGTATACCGAAGAATTACAAACCCAATCTGAGGAGCTGCAAATCCAGACAGAGTCGCTACATGCAACGAATAGAAAGTTGGAGGAGAAGAACCTCTTAGCCGAGCGAAAGTCATTTGAGGCTGAACAAGCTCAAATCGAGCTTGCTCAATCTGCGGAGTTATTGCGGCAAAGCTCTCAATATAAATCGGAGTTCTTGGCCAATATGTCTCATGAACTCCGAACCCCGCTTAACGGCATATTGTTACTCTCCGAATTTCTCATAGAGAATCAGTCGGGAGCTTTAAGCGAGGAGGATATTGAATTTTCACAAGCTATACATTCTTCTGGACAAGATCTGCTGAGGCTGATTAACGATATTTTGGATTTGTCCAAGGTTGAGGCAGGGAAGCTGAATATTGAAATTGAAGCAATAAATCTAACGGAGATCCCGGAGGCAATGCTTCAGAGCTTCAACCAGCTTTCTCGAAAAAAAGAGATTCCTTTCCATATACAAATCGGGGAGGGCTTGCCTACACTATTTTATTCGGATGCTCAAAGGGTACGGCAAATTATTATAAATCTGCTGTCCAATGCGTTTAAGTTTACAGCTAAAGGCTCAGTAATTCTTGAAATACGCTTAGCGACTAAAGACGAGTTAGTGAAATTAGGCAATTTGGAAACAGGGTTATTTATTGCTTTCGCCATCAAAGATACTGGAATTGGGATCCCCTATGCGAAGCAGTCCATTATTTTCGAAGCTTTTCAACAGGCGGATGGAAATACAGAACGTCAATATGGTGGAACTGGGCTTGGGTTATCCATATCCAGAGAACTGGCAATACTGCTCGGCGGTAGAATTACAGTGGAGAGTCAGGTAGGAATGGGTAGTGTCTTTACGGTGTATTTGCCATTAAAGCTTCAGGATCCTAGTCTTGAAGAAACCACTGAGAAAGTTGTAGATCTTAGTCATGAGGAAGAAGGTTCGGTTGCTCTTGCCGCTGCAACCAGTGAGAATATTAGTAGCGATTTCACCTCGCTAAATCATAAGCATGTTCTAATTGTGGATGATGATGAGCGGAATCTGTTCGCGCTGTCTAACATGTTAAGGAAGCGTGGACTGCAAGTGACTACAGCTGCGGATGGAGAGAGAGGCATACATGCGCTGGAGCAATCTGCATCCATAGACATCGTTCTTATGGATATCATGATGCCGGTAATGAACGGCTATGAGGCTATCAATCGAATCAGAGAAATACCAACAAAGAAGGTAATTCCAATTATTGCGCTGACTGCGAAAGCGCTGAAGGAAGATAAGGCGAAAATCTTACAAGCGGGAGCAACAGATTATCTCAGCAAGCCCATTAACTTAGAACGTTTATTAGCTTTGATGCAATTGCTCTTAACTAGTGATTCATAGAGTGATAGATTCTAGAAAAATCAAACAAGCGCGCGCCAATACTTCATTGGCGCGCGCTTGTTTAGTTTATGACAAATGTCCATTAATAACGTTATTCTTCTTATTGTTGAACGGAATCTACTACGACTTTAGCAGCTGTACCGATTGGTGGCAGGCTCTTAGTCAGCATAGGGCTGTAGAATCCTATAACCTTTGCACCTTTTACAAGTTCGCTGCTGTTTACAGCTTTGCCATCGGTATTGATTAGCGCGGTATCTTTGCTAATGCGAAGTACTACTTCTTGTTGTGACTGTTCGTTCAGGCCACTGCCTTTAACGGTGATGCTGATGTTTCCTTCATCGTCTTTTTGAACTTCTTCAATGGTACCAGCAGTACCCAAAAGATCATTCTGTTTCTGCTCATCTAAAACAGTGATCTTGTAAGTTGGAGTTTGAGGTGGCAGGCTCATGGTCATGATCATGGAATGCTCTGCTTTTACGGTCATACCGATATGAAGATCTTTCAGCGCAAGCTTTGTACCGTCTGCCATTTCGATAGTCGTATCCTCACCTACATTCAGTACGATGCCATCTGTGCCTACACCCTGGATCTGAACGGATTGGTATTTGCCCTCATTATTGACAGCTGTAATCACGCCAGTCTTGGTCATATGCTCTTCCTGATTAGCAGCAGTGATCACGATGGAATCTCCCTTCACTGTCATGTTATGGTGGATAATTTCACTTACAAAGGAAGCTGGAACATATAAAATGGAGTCAACCAATTGTGGTGCAGTTCCAAGCGTAGTATTCATTTTATTAATGCTATAGCGATCTTCTCCGGCTTTCACTGTAGTGAACACAGCACCATTGATAAGATCAACGGATTTAGTTTGTCCATTCCAAGTTAGTTCAAAGCCCAGTGCTTCAGTAACCGAACGAAGTGGCACCATAGGCTCTTTGCCATTTGTAGTTTGGAAGCCTGTTTCTTTCAGGGCGGAACCGTTGATTTCAATCGCAAATGTTTTTGGGTTAGCGCTAACCGTAGTTTGAGCAGCATTATTTTTTGCGGAAGTTGTGGTAGGTGCAGCATAGGCTGCTCCAGTTGAAAGTGCTAGGGACAAAGTTAAAAGAACTGTGCTTGTTTTTAAAATGTTGTTCATAGTTGTAAGCTCCTTTTTTAAAAAACTTTTGTTAGTCTTGTTATTATTCAGACGGGACATCCCTCCAATATGTTGCAGCTTTTTATAATTGGCTCGTGATATTCATTTACCCAAATCCTAAAAAAAGAATAAGAGACCCTTCCAATTGTAGTAATATGTAATTATTAACAATCGCTCACATTAGGAGGCGCTATGGAGTCATTCAAAGATCGACTTAGATTCATGAAGGTCCAGCAGGACGGGCTTATTAAGGAATATGAAGCTCTGATTGCGGAATATGAAAGTCACGATCTGGTCAACGAGAATGAACACTTGAAGAAGGAATATGAGAAACATAAGCTTGCTCTAGTAGATTTAAAGACTCAGGTAGGGAAGCTTCAAGAAGAGAATGTAGAGCTAAAAGTTACACTAACGGAACAAATCTTAAATGAGAAACTTGGTATTCTTAGCTTGTCGAGACAGAAGCTGCAGACTTATTTTTCCTCTAAAAGCCTTACCCATACGGACCGGCTGACGGCTTTTGAGATGGAGACGAAGCGTCATATTCAGCAGCTGTATCAAACAGCCGCGAGGCAGCTGGGTGAGGATAAAGCGGATTTATCCAGCCAGATTGGAGCGTTGTCGGTGGAGTTAAATGAGCGTGTACTAGCGCAGCGACAAAGACTGAGGGAATCCGAGATTGCTCTGAACTCCAGAATGGATAACGGATTACATGATTTTGCCTCAGAAGAGATCAGTGAAGAAGTATTGGAACGCCGAAGAAAACAAAATCAGATCGAAATGAAAATTGGACTAGGTTGGATTAACAAGCTTGGGATCCTGCTACTGATCTTGGCCGTGGGAGCGGCATTCAGATACTCCTATTCCAATTGGTTCACCGGGTATATGAAAGGGGGAGCCTTTTTCCTACTGGGTTTACTGATGTTAGGGGGCGGGGAGTGGCTATATCGCAAAGGAAAAGGGACGTTCGCTTTAGGGCTGCTTGGCGGCGGAATTTCAGTGCTGTACGGCTCTATTTTCTATAGCTATTTTTTACTGGATATTATCAGTATTTATGTAGGGCTTTCCTTATCGGTGCTCGTCACTTTGACTGCGGTGCTCCTGTCTTTAAGGTATGAATCACGAAGTATTTGTGCTTTGGGCTTAATCGGAGGGTACCTGCCACTATATTCTTATCTGGGGGCTTTCGGTCTTTCGGGCAATGCAGTTTATGTGGCAATGGGCTACTTGTTTCTTCTGAATTTATTCATTCTACTAATCTCCTTCCGCAAACGCTGGAACGTGGTTAATTACATCAGCTACTTATTTAATACACCCTCTATGCTGATATTAATAGCGTTATCGGATAGCAACGGCATGAATATGATTTATGCGGTGCTGACATTTGCGATGTATTTGGGTATTACGTTATGGTACCCGTTCAAGTATCGCTCCAAGTTGTCTTGGTGGGATTTCTCTCTACTGGGATGCAATACGTTTATTAGCTGTCTTACCTTGTATCTTCTATTTCTCGATGCAGGGCTCAAGGCTTACAATGGTGCGCTGGCGCTGCTATTCTGTCTGCTGTATCTGGGTCTTGGAAGAGGAATTGAGAAGCTTATGCCACAGGAAAAAGAAAGCATGCTGCTGTTCTACGCTACTTCGCTGACCTTCGGTATTCTGATGATTCCGTTCCAATTCGGAGCAGCTTGGTGGTCCATAGGCTGGTTGATCGAAGGTGTCGTTCTTACCCTGTTTGGTAATCTAAATCGGTTTAAGGGGATGGAAAGAGCGGGCTGGGCGATTTTGACATTGTGCCTTGTGATGTTCTTCGGTTTAAATGTACCGATACAGCTCAGTATAGCCAATGAATGGCTGAATACCACAGACGCCTATTTTCCGCTAAAATATGTCTTCATTACTGCAGGCATGCTGATTATCGCTGTATGGTACGCCGTTAAGCATAATCGAAAGGATGTCCTACAGCGCAGTGAGCCTTACGAAATCACCTTAGCCCTGTGGTTTAAATACGCAGCATTATTGAATTTTTGGATCTATGGTTTATATGAATCGAGAAGACTGTATCGTCTCGCTGTACCGGAGGATTTCTCGCATAGAACCTTCTATAATTTGCTGCTGTCCGCTCTGTTAACTATTATTCTGGCCTATGTATTGCCAAAGGTGAAGGTGCTTTATGACACGATTGTTAAGTATTTTGTGAGACTTCTCTTTGGGATCGGATATGCTATTTGTTTGGTGATTACAGTAGGCTTGCCAAGCCTGCAGAATGATCTTTCACGTAATACCGGGGCTGATTATATCGCACTGGGTATACTCATTATCTTCAATATTTTCGTGTGGTTTAGCGGACGTGATCTGCTGATCACCTTGCTTAAACGTGAGTATAAAAGTATGGAAATTTATCCTGTCTTCATGGGGGTATATCTGCTCGGAATCATCACCGCTTTTCTGGGGGTACAGCTGCAATTAAACGATGCGGGATTAATATTTAGTCTTGTGTATCTGTTGATAGCAGTTCTGTTCATCATGTACGGCTTCCGCAAAAGATATGTGTATATCCGGCGCTTCGGCCTTGGATTAACGCTTCTGGCGACAGGTAAGCTGCTGCTATACGATCTGGGACTACTGAATACCGGAAGTAAGATTATCGCCTATGCCAGCTTTGGGATTTGCCTGCTCGGGATCTCCTATCTCTATCAAAAGGTATCAAACAAAATGGAGGAGGGGCAGGCAGCGACGGAGAATGTGACTAAGGGGTAGAGGTTAGAACTCATAGTTGAATTAAAAAGTCCCCGTCCCCGGCTGCTTACTCTCCGGTTACGGGGACTTCGTATGATCACAACGCCGTTTGTTTATACTTGATTAGATTACGCCTTCAGCCAACATAGCATCGGCTACTTTTTTGAATCCAGCGATGTTTGCTCCTGCAACGAGGTTGCCGGACTGTCCATACTGCTCGGATGCATCTACAGACTGTTGATAAATGGAAACCATGATCTCATGCAGCTTCGTATCAACATCTTCAAAGCTCCAGGACATACGCATGCTGTTTTGTGCCATTTCAAGTGCAGATACAGCTACACCGCCAGCATTAGCTGCTTTGGCAGGTGCGAATAGCACGCCAGCTTGTTGGAACTGGTGAATAGCTTCAAGGGTGGATGGCATGTTGGCGCCTTCGCCCACTGCTTTAACACCATTTTCAATCAGTTTCAATGCCATGGCTTCATCAATCTCATTCTGAGTAGCACTCGGAAGGGCGATATCACAAGGAATAGTCCAAATTTGCGTGGAATCTTCGGTATACACAGCGTTAGGGTGTTCATTCACATATTCACTAATCCGTTTTCTTTCGACTTCTTTCAGGCGGCGGACAGTTTCGAGGTTAATGCCGTTTTCGTCATAGATATATCCAGCCGAGTCACTACAAGCTACGACTGTTGCACCTAGCTGTACAGCTTTTTCAATCGCATAGATCGCTACGTTACCAGAACCGGAAACAACAACGCGACTTCCTTCAAAGGAAAGGCCTTTTGCTTTTAGCATCTCGTTTACGAAATAAACTGTACCGTAACCAGTAGCTTCTGTCCGAGCCTGACTTCCGCCGTAACCAATACCTTTACCAGTCAATACGCCAGCCGGATATCCTCCGCGGATCCGCTTGTATTGTCCGTACATGTAGCCAATCTCACGACCACCTACACCGATATCTCCTGCAGGAACGTCTTGGTCAGGACCGATGTAATTTTGCAATTCAGTCATGAAGCTTTGTGCAAAACGCATGATTTCGCCTTCGGATTTTCCTTTAGGATCAAAGTCGGATCCACCTTTACCTCCGCCGATGTGTTGGCCGGTAAGAGCGTTTTTGAAGATTTGCTCGAAGCCGAGGAATTTGATAATACTAGCATTAACGGATGGGTGAAAACGAAGTCCACCTTTGTAAGGTCCAATGGCACTGCTGAACTGTACACGATATCCACGGTTAACTCTGACCTTGCCTTGATCATCTGTCCAAGGAACACGGAACATAATCAAACGTTCTGGTTCAACCAATCTTTCCAGAATGGCATTTTCCTGATACTTAGGTTCAGCAGCCAGGATTGGAAGCAAAGATTCAAGGATTTCCTTTACAGCCTGATGGAATTCGGGCTCGAAAGGATTACGCGCAACAACCTGTGCGTATACGTCTTCAATATAACGATGTGCCTTGTTGCTGTTTGTGTCTAATTGCTGGGTAGATACAGAGCTCATGAATTCAACCGCCTTTTCTAGTATTCAATTTGGTCCAACACTTTTTTTATATTTTGGCACAAGTCAATGTTCCTCACAACTGTTTTTATTAAATAACTTACTTGAAGTGGAATGTTGTAGAGCCTGTGGTAGCAAGAAAAGTGTGAACAAACCGTGGTATACTTCGCGTAATGACGCGTTAAAGCGCGAAATATGCTACAATGGATGTGTAATCATTGTAGGGAGATGAAATTTAAAAAATGAGTGACAAATTAAACGAGCAGGAATTAGTAACCGTATTATCTGCCAAAACCAAATTAGATCCTAAACTAATTCGTTTAGTGTTGAAGCATGAACAGACCTTTATCAATAACGCCAAGGCCAATGCCAAAGGCGAGGTAGACATCGACAATGATGATCTAGTTGACTATGTTGTTGCCCAGCGTGATGTGAAGCTGGATGAAATCACAGTGGAGACGATTCTTGATGCGGAGATGGATTATTTAATGGATAAAGGGTTGGCAGGATACATCGATTAACCCTTGCACATTTCCGGCTCTAAAGCCTTTAATATAAGAGGATATAGAGCCGGAATTAAAAAAGTAGGCATTTACATTGCATTCAATGATTTAGTGTGGTACAATGAAGTTAATCATAAATTTAACCCTTAATTCACATATTGTAAAAGGTTATCATTTGTGCGTATGAGTCCTTTTCCAATGTGTGAATTTTTATTTGTTCGTACACTACGTAGGAATAAAAGGACATGTGTTAAATAAAATATTGGAGGTAATATCATGCAAACAGGTACAGTTAAATGGTTTAATGCAGACAAAGGATTTGGTTTTATCGAGGTTGAAGGTGGAAGCGACGTATTCGTACACTTCTCCGCAATCACAGGCGACGGATTTAAATCTTTGGACGAAGGCCAACGCGTTGAGTTCAACGTAACTCAAGGCGCTCGTGGACCACAAGCCGAAAACGTTGTAAAACTGTAATTCGAAAATTAGGCTGCCCTTAACTCAAGTTGAGGGCAGCTTTTTTATTTTCATCTTATGAATCTGCCCCTAATAGGGTGGCGAAATCGTCTCGATTCGATCCAAGGAGGGGTACTTATGTATTTTCGTAAAAAAGCACTGGAGGATCTTCCGCAGGAAGACACAGCCATTTGGTCTTGTACCAAGGAAGGTTGCACCGGTTGGATGCGCGATAATTTTGCATTTCAGTATGTACCTACCTGCTGGCAATGTAACTCTCCCATGACGAGAAGTATGAAGATACTGCCAATGCTTGTGAACACGAATTCAGATATGAAGGCTATGAAGAAAGGCATCACGATTAAGTAACAGCCTTTACTAAAACCATGCTAGAGATGGTTAAATAGAAGCAGCTAACATACTCAAACAGCTGGACCCTTGATGGTGGGCAGCTGTTTTTTTGTTGGAGTATTTTATTTCTGTTCGAGCAATTTTTCCCAGTCGGTTAAGATGGTGTTCTCTGAAAGATGTTTCAAATGTTCAGGAACCTCTACATGGCACATTAATTCCAGGCTGTTTCCGTCCGGGTCATTGAAGTACACAGAAGCATTCCCTTGATAAGCTCGAATAAAAGGCTCAACAGAAGTTCGATTACGGAACGGTACAGCGTCTACCCCAATAGATTCCAGCCATTGCAGTGATTGCTTCAGATCGTCATAAGTTACGCGGAAGGCAATATGCCTTAAAGATGGGTGGTATGGCGTTTCTACTTCCTTTCCTTCCCAAATGCCGATCCAACTCCGGCCTTTCTCAATCCAGAAGAATGCAGTTTCCTCATCCCGCCAGGCCATTTTTAATCCCAATCGCTCATAAAATTCGATAGATACCTCAAGATTACTTACTGGTAAATGTGCTTCGTATAGTCCTTTTATCATATTCTCGACTCCTCGTGCAGGCTTAGCCTGAATTTTATCAATAACTACCAGGTTCTTCCGTGTACCAGTTCCCATTCTTTCCAGGGTACCATTCCTAGCTCAGGTCTGGGCGGATCAGGCAGTACAGCTAGGAACTCTAAGGAATGACCGTCTGGATCACTGAAATACACGGATACGGCTGGCATCCAGCCAAATACATACAATTGTCCCTTATCATCATCGAGGAAGTTGGAGGCTTCAATCCCCTTTGCCCTAAGGTAGGATACTGACTGCTTCAAATCCTCAAGCGTTACTTGGAAAGCAAAGTGCTGACGCACAACCTCGGAAGGTGTCTTCTCCCAAATCCCCAGCATGGCCTGATTACGTTCTTCTCCAATCCAGTAAAATCGCCGTTTACGGCCTTCAGTATTCTCCGAATGGGCTAAGGGTAGTCCCAGAACATGTTCATAGAAATGAGCAGATTGTTCTAGGTTAGTCACGTTCAGATGGGTTTCAAACAGTCCTTTGATCATAGGGCGGCACCTGCCGGGCTACTGATTTTGCGAGCTAAATTTAGGAATGATTCTAAGACTAGGCGAATGCGATCTTCAATTTCTTGACCACCCTCGTACCCGTCGTATTCAACCTCGAACCGCTTGCGCTGCATCCCGCCGATGGAGATCCAGTCTGGCGTATTAATCCCATGTAGGTTGCGTACAACCGCCTGCAATTGAAGTAATGAGCTTACACCTACAGCTCCGCCTGCAGAGCTAGCGGACAATACCACTTTGCCGTTGAAGTGCGTCTGGCCTAGATGGTCGAGAGCGTTTTTCATCACGCCGCTCATGGAGCCGTGGTATTCCGGGGTAATCAGGATGATTGCGTTCGCAGTTAGCATCTCTTGCTGGAGGGCGCTTAGATGCTCATGCTCCGAGTAAGACTCATCTGGTGAATAAAAGGGCAGTGGGCGTTTATGGAGATTAAACAGGGTAACTTGTTCGCCTTGCTGATTAATAAAATGTGCGGCATGCTCTGCCAGCTTCGTGCTGGTCGCTTCTTTTCGATTGCTGCCTGTCAGGATCATGACTTTCATCGGTATCCACTCCTATGTGAGGTCAATTGCTATAAACCAATGATAATTGAATCGACCTCTGTTAACATCAGCACAAGGGATGAACCTGCATAGCAAAGACGCTCAGCCATTGTGCTGAGCGTCTAAGTCTAAAGTTGTAGATGAGCTGTGGCACTATGAGTTGTAGCCGTTTTTCAATGCAAAAATGGCAGCTTGAGTCCGATCCGATAAGTTCAACTTTCCAAGTACATGACTGACATGAGTCTTAACAGTCTTCTCGGTGATGACCAGCTTACTGGCAATCTCTTTGTTGCTCATACCTAATGCAATGAGGTCTAACACTTCCTGCTCTCGCGGGGTAAGAAGCTCAGATGCGGTGATTGTAGCTGATGTTGTACTGGGTCCGTTCAGATCCGGATTGCTAACATCCAGTTGTTCTGGTGTAGAAGCTGCCATTAGATTCATCAGTTGACTGGCAGCTTCGGAATGCAGCTCAACTTGACCACTGTGTACCTTGCGGATGGCGACAACCAGCGCTTCTGGTTCTATGTCTTTTAGCAAATATCCTTTGATCCCTACACGGATAGCAGGGAGTACATGGTCTTGATCAGAAAAGGAGGTCAACACAATGATTTTGACCTGTGGATGGGAGATCCGAAGCTGTTTAGCTGTCTCGATGCCGTTCATAACGGGCATGTGCAAATCCATTAATATGATATCCGGCTGGAGCTCAGCCGTTCTCTCTAGTGCCTCGCGGCCGTTCGACGCTTCTCCGATAACCTTAATGTCCGGTTGTGTCGAGAGAAACACTTGGAGCCCTCGACGAACCATTGCATGATCGTCAACCAGTAATAAACCTATTATCATTTGTGATCACCCGACTTCATGTGGATTGGAGGGGGAAAGGGATGGTTACCTCAACCGTTGTGCCTTGATGCTCTTCGCTCTGGATATGAATATGGCCGTAGAGTGCCTCAGCTCTTTCCTTCATAATATGTAGGCCGAGAGATTCATTGGTGTCTGTGTTACTGCGCCGTTTGGCACCGCCCTTACCCTGATCGGAAATGCTCAGTATCACCTCGGTAGCGTTCAAATGTAGAGTTACTTCAGCTTTAGAAGCTCCGGAGTGCTTACGTACATTATTAAGTGCTTCTTGACCAATGCGCAGGAGTCCTTCTTCCACATTGCGGGGAAGTTCAAGTACACCGCTGCGTTGACTCTGTATCAACAGCCCTAGTTGCTGACCATGAGCCTGCAGCGCGGTCAATAACCCGGCTTCCAGTCCTGCAGGGCGAAGCTGCATGATTAAAGCGCGCATTTCTTTGAGTGCAGATTGAGAGAGCTCTTGAATATCGCGGACAGCCTCAGCAGCCGGATGGGAGGTGTGCTCTTGCTTTAGTATCCTTTCTACACCTTTAGCCGTCATCGAGAGGGAGAACAGAATCTGGTTCACCGAGTCGTGAAGGTCACGGGCCAGTCGATTCCGCTCGTCCAGACGCGCGATTTCGCGGCGCTTTTCTCCGAGCTGTACACTTTCCAGTGTAGCTGAAATGTGCTCGGCAATCGCTTCGAGTACTTCTCCATCTGCGGTAGCGGAGGCGAGTGCTTTAGGCGAGGTGATAAGTAGAATGGCTGAGCCATGTGCAGTAATCTGCCGAAAGGGGGCGGCAAGCATTATAACTCGCTCTGTAACAGGCTGTTCGGAACAGCATGAGTTCGTAATTTCCTGTTCTTCGTCAGAGGTTAATGCCTCGAAGCGCTGTCCTTTCGCAATATTCCTTAGACGATTCTTAAAGGAATCCGAGAGCTCAAAAGGAGCTAGTTCAGGTGTTATATTAGCTGCATGAGCGGCTGCGTGTACTTCGAATTTGCCTTCATGCTGTCCAATAATCGCTGCAAAAGGCCAATCGAAATATTGGGCAATCAGTGCGGTGGTTTTCTCCGCCAAAATGCTTGGGGAGGTACATTCACTAGCCGTTAGATTCAAAGCGGCGCTGAATTCACCTAATTTGGCGTACAGATTGGCACGGCGCTGCTCGGTGCTATATAACTGCATGCGTTCAATGGCACTGCCGATTTGCAAGGCCACGGATTGCAGTAGAGCCAGCTCGCTGTCGGGGTAATGTGCTTTGCCCGGTGCAGCTACATTCATAAGTCCTAAGTAGCGATTGCCTGAATGCAGCGGGATAGTGGCGTGGTGGGTGATCCCTAATGTATCGCCCCAGTTATTTTGCCTGGCATTACTGAGCCGCTTGCAGTTTAGAATGTTAACAGCCTGCTCTAGCCGTCCGTCCCATAGGCGATCTAAGCACCAGCAGCTTCCACACTGCATCGGCTGTTTATTGTCCCGTTGCAGAGCTGGCGGTAAACCCCGATCTGCGGCGAATTCATACTCCATATTCTCTTCACTCAGGAAGATCCAGCCTGCCGTATTTCCTGTCAGATCTAACAGCTTGCCCATAACTGTATCGAGCATCGGTTTGAGCTCATTGGAACTGTTTAAGGTCTCCGCAATCGTCTTGAGCGTCAATAACTCGTGGATTCCGGTTTCTTCCGGCATGAGGTTCTCCCCCTTTAAATTAATTAGGTTCTATCTATTGTAACGTAGAATGCTTTGTTCATTCTAAAATTTATGTAATCATGAAGCGTTAAAAAAGGTGGACCCTTAAGATCTGGTCTGACCTTAGAGAACCACCTAAATAAATTCGTTAATTTACAGCTGCAGGGGTATTGGAAGATGTGACATGTTCTACATCATCGTGCTGAATCAGTCCATGTTTCTCCCAAGCTCGACTCTTCCAGCGGAAATACATAATGACAGCTCTTGTCCACTCATCAGCCGCAGTGGCAATCCACACACCGGCCAATCCCAGATTAAGCTGGAATACCAGGAAATAGCCAAGGGGTAAGCTCATGCAGACCATGGAGATCAGTCCCATATATACTGGAAACTTCGCATCGCCCGAGGCGCGTAGTGAGTTAATGATGACCAAATTAGTTGTGCGACCGGTCTCTAGGAAGAAACTAAGCAGTATAACCTGAGCCCCCATCAGAATAATGTTCTCGTTGTCTGTGAAGAGGCCAAATAGTGGTACCCGGAAGACGATCACAAGAGCATCTATTACTACTGTGACCAGAAGTGCCCACTTCACACTGGTGAATACACGCTTATAGGCTTCCTTGGGGCGCCTGGCTCCCACCAGATGTCCTACGATAATGGAGGTTCCCATGGAGACGGCTACACTAAATAAATAAATGTAATTGGAAATGTTGAGCGCGTATTGACGAGTGGCCATAGCCTCGGCGCCCAGATAGGTAATATACAGCGTGAATACGAGCTGACAAGATTGATAAATAATCGACTCAAACGCGGACGGGATGCCGATTTTGAGAATTTGCTGCACATACTTTTTGGAAAGATGAATGTAGTAGGTTAACTTTACCCGTACCTCCATCACTCTGTAGAGCAGTAAGAAGAAAATAATAAGACAGATAAACCGACTGACAACCGTTGAGATAGCTGCACCTTCGACACCTAACGCTGGAAGTCCGAAATGACCATAGATGAGTAAGTAGTTACCCACCACGTGAATGATGTTCATCAGCAAGGATACGACCATGGTCTGTTTAGTGAAACCGTGCGTACGGATTGTGGTCGCCAGAGCATTGATTAATGCTTGGAGAAAAATACCGCCCCCGACAATATGTATATAGGATTTAGCGTAAACGAGAATATCCCCTTTTACATTCAGAGCAGTTAGTAGAGTTCCTCCGAATATTAGCAAAAACGTACTTAGGACAATTCCTACTAACAGGTTTAGGGTAATGGCATTGCCGGTCACTTGAGCGGCTTCCAGAGGTTTTTTGGAACCGAGGTATTGGGAGACCACAATTGCTGCGCCGTTACCAATTACACTGAGAACTAAAATAGCCATTGTGATAATCTGATTCGCTGCGCCAACGCCTGATACGGCATCGTCCGATACGGAGCTAATCATAAAAGTATCCACACTGCCCATGAGCATAAATAGGAACAGTTCCAGGAATATCGGCCAAGTTAGTTTTACAAGGTTAAATTCTTGGTGATTATTGTGCTTCATTGTACACCTTCTTACATCATGATTAAATTCCTGTTATTCCATAAACAAACTGTAATGTTAGCACAGCTTTCATGAAAATGCAGTACTTTTACAAAAATATGACAAAAGGTTATGGATTAGAGCAGAAATAAAGTCAGTAGGAGTACATTAGTATCCTCCAGGTAACTACATCACAATAAAGTGCCTACTTCCCTTAAGGAGTGTAAGGCTCTACAATTTGTACATGACTTACAAAAATATATAAATAAGGAGTGCACATAAATATGAAATTGCAATTAGCGTTAGATCTTGTAGATATTGCAGGAGCGAAAGAGATTGTCTCAGAGGTTGCTGAATATATAGATATTGTTGAAATTGGAACGCCTATCGTTATAAATGAAGGGCTGCACGCAGTGAAGGCTATCAAAGAAGCTTTTCCTTCTTTGACAGTGTTGGCTGACCTGAAAATCATGGACGCAGGCGGTTATGAAGTGATGAAGGCTGTGGAAGCAGGCGCGGATATTGTTACAGTACTTGGTGTTTCTGATGATGCTACCATTAGAGGTGCAGTGGAGGAAGCGAAAAAAACCAATAAAGAGATTCTGGTTGACCTGATTAATGTGAAGGATATTAAAGTTAGAGCGGCTGAAGTAGACGCACTTGGTGTAGACTATGTCTGCGTACACTCTGGCTATGACCATCAAGCGGAAGGTAAAAATTCCTTTGCAGATTTGAATGCAATTAAAAGTGTGGTTAAGCAGGCTAAAACCGCTATCGCAGGGGGAATCAAGCTAAGTACACTTCCGGAAGTTATCGCAGCGAATCCTGATCTTGTAATTGTAGGTGGCGGCATCACAGGCGAGACTGATCAAAAGGCTGCTGCGGCAGAAATGAAACGCCTAGTTAGTCAGGCTTAAGATTACAATGGACACAATGGAATATGCGCAGCAAATTATATTGGAGCTTCAGCGCTCCATTTCTCAGCTTGATCATCAAGAGGCTGAGCGAATGGCTGAACTCCTTCTTCAGTCGAATAAGGTATTTGTGGCCGGGGCTGGTAGATCAGGATTAATGGGACGAGCTTTTGCAATGCGACTCATGCATGTCGGTAAAGAAGCGTACGTCGTGGGAGAAACGGTAACCCCGGGTATCGAGCCTGGTGATGTGCTTGTGCTCGGTTCCGGTTCAGGTGAGACGAAGGGGCTGATCTCTATGGCCGAGAAGGCCAAAGGAGTGGGTGCGGAGGTTATTGCCGTTACGATCACGCCAGATTCGACTGTAGGGCGTTTAGCGAGCTATACAGTGAAGCTGCCAGGATCTCCAAAAGATCAGGCTGATGGAAGCTACAACACAATCCAGCCGATGGCATCCTTATTTGAACAGACGATGTTGGTCTTCTATGATGCGGTTATTCTGCGAATGATGGAGAAAACGGGGCAGACGACTAAGATGATGTTCGGCAAACATGCTAATTTAGAGTGAGAGTACAGAAACGGATGCCTTCCTAGAAAGGAGGTTATTCGTTTTTGTGTTAATATAAAAGTTTACAAGCTGCATAGAAATAATAACGTTCCAAGCTAATTAATAGGTGTGTGTAGGATGACAACAGGAGAGAGGAGGCACTTTAGTTATGGCAACCGAGATTAAAGATCGCATCAACTTGAAGGAAATTAACTGCGAGAAGGAACTGACGCTTGCGGTGATTGGAGGCAAATGGAAGCTGATAATCCTGTGGCATCTTGGGCTTGAAGGGACAAAGCGGTTCAGTGAGCTGAAGAAGCTAATTCCTCATATCACGCAAAAAATGTTGACCAATCAGCTTCGAGAGCTTGAAGAAGATCAGTTGGTTCTTCGGAAAGTGTATGCCGAAGTTCCTCCAAAAGTAGAGTATTCTCTGACTTCATATGGACAGAGTCTGCTTCCCGTCCTTCGATTGATGTATGATTGGGGTAAGAATTACGGGGAAAACGTGATCTGGAAAGACACGCCGCCGGAAGAAAGATGCTAATCAAATAGACTTTGAACATTAATAATCCCTGAGAGGTCTGAATCGACCTTTTTCAGGGATTTTTTGTATTCATTATGGAGTGACGTGAATTACGTTTTAGGCTTTTTGTTCGAACAGCTTTGCGATCTCGACGATTACGTTCACCGCTTTTTCCATGTTGTCAGCAGAGGCGTATTCGAATTTGCCGTGGAAATTTTCGCCCCCCGTGAAAATATTAGGTGTAGGCAACCCCATGTAGGAAAGCTGTGAGCCATCTGTTCCCCCGCGAATCGGGCGGATGATCGGTGTGATGCTCAGATTCTCCATCGCCTCATGGGCAATATCGACAATATGACGCACCGGTTCGATTTTTTCGCGCATGTTGTAATATTGGTCTTTCATTTCAAGCACGATGTTCTCTTCACCATGGATGCTCTTGAATTCATCTACGATGGCAGAAACAAAGGCTTTACGTGCCTCGAATTTCTCGCGGTCGAAGTCACGAATGATATATTGAAGCTTGCTGAATTCCGGTGTGCCTTCTATGGAGCTAAGGTGGTAGAAGCCATCATAACCGTCTGTGAATTCTGGAGCTTCCTCAGCAGGGAGTCTAAGATGGAGCGCCATAGCGATTTTTGCGGAATGAATCATTTTTCCTTTGGCAGTACCAGGATGTACATTGACGCCGTAAACTGAGATTTTGGCAGATGCAGCATTAAAGCTTTCATACTCTAGTTCACCGAGTGGGCCTCCGTCCACAGTGTAAGCGTAAGAAGCATTAAAAGCAGCTACGTCAAATTTATGAGGTCCGCGGCCAATTTCTTCGTCCGGTGTGAAGGCGACTCTAATCTTCCCATGCTTGATTTCTGGATGTTGAATGAGATAATGCATGGCAGTCATAATCTCGGCAATACCGGCTTTATTGTCTGCGCCAAGCAGGGTGGTACCATCGGTTGTAATTAATGTATGGCCTTTATATTCTGCCAGCTCTGGGAAGCTCGTTGTAGACAATACAACATTTAATTCTTTGTTCAAAAGAATATCTTTGCCATCGTAGTTCTCCACGATCTGCGGCTTTACATTCGTTCCTGTGAAATCAGTTGCTGTATCGAGATGCGCCAAAAAACCAATGGTTGGAACATCCTTCTCCGTATTGGCTGGGAGTGTAGCCATGACATACCCATGCTCGTCCACCTGCACTTCATTCATGCCGATCTCCTTGAGCTCTTCGACCAGCTTGTGGGCCAGCACCATCTGCCCCGGAGTGGACGGACAAGTTTCATTATCCTCGTTCGATTGGGTATCCATTTGAGCATACGAAATAAACCGTTCTATAACCTCTTTTTTCACTGTGGGTCATCTCCTCATTACTGTTGTATCTATATAGTATCACTTTCCATATCCGGTCTCATCCCTGAGGAGGAAGATTAAGAGTAAGATTAACTTTAATGAGGTGATGTTTCTTGCTTCACTAGCTTTGCTGAAAGTAAATACCGGTCCGGTGCTGACCCTACGTATGAAAAAGGGTAACAGGTGATCAAGGTAAGAATAGCCTTATCGCTTGGTTTTATTGCACCGCGTTCATTCCCGTCTACAATCGTGCTGCCGGTCACTTCGTAGGTGAACGTACCGTCCATGCTTTCCAGTTCGATCAGATCTCCTGCGACAAGTTCTCCTATACTGCGAAATACGGTATCACGGTGTCCAGCAAGCACACTATTACCGATTGCACCGATAGTTGCGCTACCTATATAGTGTCCAGCTCCTTTTTTTAATTCTGGGCTTTCCGTACCCTCCAGAATAGCCACCTTCTTATTTAAGGTGGGGAAGCGGATTTCTCCAATCACCTCACCCTCTTTATAGGAGGGAGAAGAAGAGGGTTGTTCTTTTGGAGAACTGACCATTCCCTTGGGGAGAGGGTTCTCTTCATTTGGAAGGGGCAGGGCGAGGGCTTCCTCCCTCTTTTTTGCCCAATCAGTTAGGGCCTGCTTGGCCTCGATGGGCGCTTTGACGACTTGAACGATCGAATAAATCAGCACAACTAAAGAGAGTATGAAGATTAGCTTCACGGTTAATAAGACACCATTACGCTTCTTCATACTCTCTCCTCCAGACTTATATTACTAAACGTTATTCTTTCTTCGATTTCAATCTGCGCATGATGATCACGCTGAGTACCGCAATAGCTAAGCTGGCAAGAATTAAGTTATACCAAGGCTCGGCGGTATTTGGAAGCGCGTTGCCTGCCTCTGGTGCGCCCAAAGGAATGTCGCCGTCAGGTAAGGCTACCTCATCGCTTGGCCGAGGTGTTGCACTGGTGGTTTGACTACCAGCACCTGTTGAAGCTGCAGGTGTAGGCTCATTACTGCTTCCGCCCATTGGAATCGGTTCTTCAGTAACGCTTATTTCATCGACAGCAGGCGGTGAAGCTGTAGGTGTTGGCGATGGTGTTGGTGTAGCAGTTGGTGTAGCAGTTGGTGGCACCGATTGACCAGGTGTTACGACAGCTGTAGGTGAAGCAGTAGTCGTTGGTGAATCCGTAGGTGTAGTCGTTGGTGAATCCGTAGGTGTTGTAGTTGGTGCAACCGTAGGTGTTGGTGAAGCTTCAGGTGTAGCTGGTGGTGTTTCCGTAGGTGTTGTAGTCGGTTCAGTTGTAGCTGCCGGCGTTGCTGTAGGTGATGGATCAGGTGTAGGTGCAACCGTCGCTGTTGGCGTTGGCGTTGAAGTAGGCTCGGCGGATGGACCTGGTTCTCCGGAAGCAGAGAATTCAAAAGCTACGGTCGTGGCCTTTCCTTGATATTCGTTGCCGGCTTCCCATGGGAAGGTTACATCCATTTGAATTACACTCTTCTCTCCTCCAGCAAGTGAACCGATGGTTACTCTGCCGGCTGCCTCGCTCATCACTCCCGAATAGATGATTACTCCCTCTTTTTCGAGTGTCATTCGGAGAATATTGTACAGCTCTACGTCTCCAGAGATGAATTTAAAGTCCACAAAGTAATCGAAGCCTTCTGTGCCATCATTAATAATCGTGTACTCTGAGCTCATTTCGTCACCGGGCTTCATATTGTTCATGGTGGCTGTGCTCGTGGTATGAGAATTCACAGTAAGTTTAATGGTATCCTGAGCGCTTACCCCTCCAGCGTGCCATATTACTCCTACCAGAATAATCAGAACGTAAGCAGCTATGAAGACCGAATGGTATTTCTTCTTCACTTTCTTTGCTCCTTTCTCCTGAGCCGCTTGTAGCTGTTGAAAACAAAATCTGCGGGCTTCCGGCAAAATCCTCCGTTTTAAACACTTATTCCATAATACATTGTCGAAATAAGTGGTATTGTGAAGTACCACTCTTTCAATTATGGGTGGAATCTTTCCGAAAGAACGAAGGAGAGGGCGTATCTAAAATACAAATCGTTCGTTATAGCGAATACATAAAGTATAATCAAAATGATATACAAAGAAAAATGATGTATTACAACTAATTAGATCATATTTGCTTAAATAATAAGAGTATAGTCCGTTTATCTGTTGATTTCTCTCTATATCTCTTTATTTTTATGTTTTTTCATTTCTAAGTAGTATTTTATTAAGAACGGTTTCGAAAACAAAACAAAAAAGGCAAGACGGATATCTGAAACGGGAGAACTCCCGATACTCAGATAACGTCCTGCCTTGTTAGGACTGCAATCTTACAGTTCTTTCATAGCCTCAGCTACAATTTCATAGGAACGAAGACGAGCCTCATTATCATAAATCCCTGCGGAGATAATCAATTCATCAGCTTGTGTCTCTTTCAGAATGTCTTGAAGTCGTTCTTTAATCGCTGCTTTATCGCCAGAGAAGGAATAACGCTGCTTATCGAGCATGATTGCTTTTTCTTGTACCGTCCATAGCCCATCCATACTCTCAACGGGTGGTTGTAGCTTGCCTGTCCGCCCGCGGATGATATTGAGGAACTGCTGCTGCTGCGAGGTAGCCAGCTTTCTTGCCTCATCTACACTATCGGCTGCTGTAACCCCGAGTCCGATCATAACATAAGGTTTGTCTAGTACTTCTGATGGACGGAAATTACTGTGGTATATGTGCAGCGCCTGAAGTAAATACTCAGGTGCAAAATGGCTGGCAAAGGCAAAAGGCAACCCTAGCTTGGCTGCTAGCTCAGCACTAAAGCCGCTGGAGCCTAAGAGCCAGATGGGAACATTTAAGCCTTCCCCAGGAACCGCGCGTACTCCGGCTGGGCGCGATCCTGCTCCTGCAGGGTCGAAGTAAGCTCTTAACTCACTTAGCTGCTCAGGGAATTCACTACCGTCGCTTCCTAGGCCACGACGTAGCGCACGGGAAGCTGGTTGATCAGATCCGGGTGCTCTGCCCAGTCCAAGATCGATCCGTCCTGGATATAAAGATTCGAGAGTCCCGAACTGTTCGGCAATCACAAGTGGCGCGTGGTTGGAAAGCATGATGCCGCCAGAGCCAACACGTATACTTTGGGTGCCACCAGCAATATGTCCGATCAAGAGTGAGGTAGCAGAGCTGGCAACGCCGATCATATTATGATGTTCAGCGAACCAATACCGATGATAGCCCCACTTCTCAGCGTGCCGGGCTAAATCTAGAGAGTTATGAAAAGAGTCTGCCGCGGTCCCTCCTTCCACAATAGAAGCCAGGTCCAGTACGGAGAATCGAATGTCACGAGGTTGTTTCAATGTTATCCCTCCTATAATAAATGCTCTATGCTCATAGAGCAGTATTTGTAGCTACGAAAATCGCTACTCGATTAGTATACCATGTAATAAAACTATATACACACTTTAAGTAAGTTGTTTGTCTTCCAAGTAAGAAAGAGGAGGAAAAGATGAATTTTTTAAAATAATGTAAGCGCTTCAAAAAAACTATTGTTATTTCCAATCGGGCTTGCTATAATCACATCGAAAAGTTCCCTAAAAAAGGAAGTTATCATTATGAAGCCAACCATAAGAGATGTTGCCAGAATGGCCGAGGTGTCGATTAGCACAGTGTCACGTGTTATGAATGCACCGAATTCGGTAGTGGAGAGCAAACGGAATCGAGTGATGGAGGCTGTAGAACGATTGCGGTATCAACCTAATTCATTTGCACGTGGTTTGATTTACAAGAAGTCCTTTACACTGGGCCTGCTTATTCCGGATATTGAGAACCTGTATTTCGCAGGAGTGATTCGGGGAATGCAGGATGCTTGCATCAAGCTTGGGTATAGTCTGATGATCTGCAATACGGACCGCGACAAAGAACGACTACTGTCCTATATTGATAACTTCCACGAGAAACAGGTGGATGGAATTGTATTTGCCAGTGATGTCCTTTACCCTGAGTATCATGATAAATTGGTCGGTTGTAGAATTCCATTTGTGCTAGTGTCCTCGCATTCCGATGAGTTCGACATTCCGAGTGTGGAAGTGGATGATGAAGCGGCTGCCTATGATGCGGTAAAGTTCCTGATTGATTTAGGTCATAAAGACATTGGTATGATTGGTTTTAACCATGATAATTCCGTATCAGGACCACCGCGCTATGAGGGATTTGCAAGAGCGCTAACAGAGTCAGGGCTACAGCAGAATATTGTGAAGAGCAAATATGCCAGTCATCGGTTTGAACATGCTTATCAAGCTGCACATGAACTATTTACGGATTACCCTGAGCTAACTGCTATTTTCTGTGTTGCAGATGAATTCGCGATGGGGACGATTTCTTATCTGAAGGATCGCAATATTCTTGTTCCAGGTCAGGTATCCGTGATTGGGTTTGATAATCTAAGGATGTCGGGTATGTTCATCCCGAAGCTAACTACGATTGCACAGCCGATTTATGAGTTAGGGTATCGTGCGGCCGAGAAGCTGCATGAATTGCTTACAACAGGTGAAGTGCAGGTATTGAATGAGAAGATGGAGCATAAGCTGATTGTGCGGGAATCTACACGAGAAAAATAGGAGTAGTTCACTTTTGTACCACCCTCTGAAAAGCTTTTCAGAATTCGGCGCTCGTCTTAGGCAACATTTGAATAATTGCTTGGACAATCAAAATAATTTTTACCAAAACATTTCAAATACAGATTGGAAACGCTTACTTTATGTGATACTATAACAAATGTAAGCGCTACAATTAATTGGAATTGGTGATTCGATTCTTTTTTAGTATAAATCCTTAGATTCTGAAAAGCTTTGCAAGGGGGTGATCTGCTACAAGCTGCTTATACATGCCAGGGTACCGGATGATTGAGTCAGAAGCAATCTCTAAAACCATTAAAGGGGATGTACAAAAGATGAAGAAAACCTCAGGACGTAAACAGTCATTGGCATTAGTACTGTGTTTATCCTTCACTATGATGCTGAGCGCATGCGGCGGAGGCAATAACAACAACGCAGCGGCTACAGATCCGCCTGCGGCTACTTCCAGCCCAACAGCAGATAACACCGAAAAAGCAACAACAGCTCCTAGCACCGAACCTTCGGGATCGCCGTTAGAGTTAGCCATGAAAGGCGACTATAAAGGAACTAAAGTAACGATGTTCGGTCCTTTTGTAGATGCTGACCAAGTGAAATTTGAGAATAGTATTAAAGAGTTTGAAGAGAAGACAGGAATTGATATTCAATACGAGGGCTCAAAAGAGTTCGAAGCTACGATAAACATTCGAGTAGACGGTGGAAATGCTCCGGATATCGCTGATTTCCCGCAGCCGGGACTCCTAGCCTCAATTGCTAAGACTGGTAAGGTTATCGATTTAACTAACGTACTGGATCAAGCCAAATTGACGGCTAATTACAACAAGAGCTGGCTTGATATGTCTAATATGGACGGGAAAGACGGCAAGATCATGGCGGGCATTTGGAACCGCAGTAATGTAAAGAGCTTGGTCTGGTATCCAAAAAAGCAATTTGACGAAGCGGGCTACAAGGTTCCTGAGACATGGGATGAGATGATGGCTCTGACGGAACAAATTGCGAAAGACGGTGATCCTGCTTGGGCTATTGGTATCGAGAGTGGTGCTGCAACAGGCTGGCCAGCAACAGACTGGGTAGAAAATATAATGCTTCGTACGACCACACCTGAGAATTACGATAAATGGGTAAAGGGTGAGCTGCCATTTACCTCTCCAGAAGTGAAAAATGCAGTTGAAACCATGTCCAAAATATGGCTCAACAAGGATTATGTCTATGGTGGTGCAAAATCCATCGTGACGACATCGTTCGGGGATGCCCCAGCGCCAATGTTCAATAATCCTCCTAAAGCATGGTTTAATATGCTCGGCAACTTTATTACAAGCTTCTTCCCTGAAACGGCAAAGGTTGATGTAGATTATGATTGGTTCTACCTGCCGCCTATTGATCCTCAATATGGTAAACCAGTGCTAGTTGCTGGCGATATTTACGCGATGTTCAACGATCGTCCTGAAGTGCGTGCAGTTATGGAATTCTTTACTACAGGAGAATCCATTAAGAGCTGGGTACAATCGGGCGGCGTAATTGCTCCAATGAACGATGCTTCCCTGGATTGGTATACCTCAGAATCCGATCGCCGGATGGCGAAGCTGGTTCAGGATGCTTCCACGCTGCGCTTTGATGGCTCTGACCTGATGCCGGGCAAAGTGGGCGCAGGTACCTTCTGGAAGGGCATGACCGACTACGTAAGTGGTACTGCGACGCTGGATCAGGCGTTGGAACAAATCCAGTCTGGCTGGAACAACTAACCTAATATTGAAAGCACACAGTTAAAAGAGGGGCAGCGGGATTTGAAGGTTCTCTGCCCCTCTTTTTGTTTTCCAAAGCGCGAGTATAGGAGGAGCTGGAGCTAATATGGGTGGACAATCACAACTACAACCACAATTGAAGCCACAATTAAAAGCCAAGCAGACGGTAAGTCTTAGAGCGGTATTGCTGTCTCTTTTAGTATTAATAGCCAATGTTGTTGTTAATGGCTCGATCTTTTTATTCTTTCGGGATTCGACGCTAAATCCGCTACTAACGGCGGTTCTGGCTGTTCTATGGGGGGTTCTGGGTGTTTATCTGATCTATTACACACTTACCTGGGCAGTCGAACAATATCCTGATTACGTACGCAGGAAGGTATTGCCTTATATTTTTATTGGTCCGGCAGTGATTATATTGGGGTGGCTACTGGTGCTGCCTGCGCTGCGGACGCTGTATTTAAGCTTTTTTAATGCCTCTTCAGAGAAATTTGTGGGTCTCAGCAACTATGCAGCGATCTTTAGCGACCATCTAATGGCAACGGCACTGCGTAACAACTTACTTTGGGTATTCGTTGGTACATTGGCATGTGTAGCTTTTGGACTCTTGATCGCAATTCTTGCCGACAGAAGCAGCTATGAGAAGCTAGCCAAATCGATCATCTTTATGCCGATGGCTATTTCTTTTGTAGCTGCAGGCGTTATTTGGAAGTTTGTATATTACTATCAACCCGGCGATGAACAAATTGGACTTTTGAACGCCATCGTTACTTATTTCGGGGGAGAACCACAGGCGTGGACGAGTATGCTTCAGCCGTGGAATAACTTTTTCCTCATCATCATTCTGATCTGGATGCAGACTGGATTTGCGATGGTGATATTCTCAGCAGCTATTAAGGGAGTTCCTGATGACATATTGGAAGCTGCGCGAGTGGATGGTGCAAATGAGGTGAAGATTTTCTTTGGAATCATGATTCCCTACATTTCAGCAACCATTCTGACTGTGACAACAACCATTATCGTCTTTACGTTGAAAATATTTGACGTCGTCATGGTGATGACTGGGGGTCAATACGATACAGAGGTAGTGGCTACACAGTTTTACCGCCAGTTCTTTATGTACCGGAATTTCGGTTATGGCTCCACGCTGGCTATTGTTCTGCTGATCGCGGTGTTGCCTGTGATCATAATTAATCTACGTCAGTTCCGTAAGCAAGGGGGATTCTAATGGCCGGGAAAAAGAAGAGAAAAGGCAGCAAGACGATTGTTAATATCGTGCTGGGTGTGATTTGTTTCATTTGGTTGCTTCCGACCCTTGGGCTCTTCATTTCCTCCTTCCGTCCCGCTGCCGATATTCTGCAGACTGGATGGTGGAAAGCTTTTCCCCATCAGGAGTGGAAGGCTGGAGAGACCCTTCAGCTATCGAAGGATGTGGATTTGCGGGAGCCGATCGAGGTGAACGGTAAAACTTATACCGATGAGCAGCTGAAGGCGGGTGTGAAGGCCGATGGCAGCCGTTTGATGTGGGAGAACCGTAGAGCGCGTACCATAAATCAACAAGAACAAGGCTGGAAAATGACACCGGATCTTACATTGGATAACTATAATAACGTGCTTTCGGGCAAGGAATACAAGCTCAAGCAAGCTGATGGCAGTGAAACGGTGCAAAAGGGTACCGGATTGTCGCAGGCCTTCTGGAATACACTGACGATTGCTGTTCCGGCGACGGTAATTCCGGTGTTGATCGCTTCTTTTGCCGCCTATGCTTTTGCTTGGCTACGTTTTCCTGGGCGCCGCACACTTTTTGTCATCATTATTGCTATGCTCGTTATTCCGATACAAGTTGCACTTATTCCAGTGCTCAAAGATTATACGGCTCTTGGACTGAACGGAAGCTACTTGGGCATTTGGCTGGCGCATACGGCCTTTGGATTACCGCTAGTTACCTACTTTATGTATAACTTTATCAGTCAGCTTCCTAAGGATTTGTTTGAGTCGGCTTTTATGGATGGGGCGAGCCATTTCACTATTTTCAGTAGGCTGATTCTGCCGTTATCTGTGCCCGCACTGGCTTCTATCGGAATCTTTCAATTCCTATGGGTGTGGAATGACTATTTAGTCTCGCTGATTTTTATCGGCAATCAACCGTCAGTGCAGGTCATGTCGATGAAGATCGCCGACTTAGTAGGTTCACGAGGCAACGACTGGCATTTACTCACCTCGGCTGCATTTATCTCCATGCTGATGCCGCTCGCAATTTTTTTCCTGCTGCAAAAGTATTTCGTCAGAGGGCTTATGGGTGGATCAATAAAAGGTTGATTTGAACAAAACTGTGTCAGGAGGAGCATAGAGAGATGAAGATGAAACCATACGTACATCCGGCTGCGGTGTATCCTTACCGGGAGTGGAGTCTTGATGAGGAGACTTATGATGAAGAGAACAATCAGAGAAGCGAAAGTGTATTTTCTCTTGGTAATGGATACATTGGCATGCGCGGTAATTTCGAGGAAGGTTACCATGGCCACTCGGGCTCATCTGTAACAGGGAACTATTTGAATGGATTTTTTGATTCTGAGCCTATTGTTTATCCAGAGGGAGCTTATGGGTATCCTTCCCGCAACCAAGCCATGCTGAACGTAACGGACGCCAAGATTATTGAGCTCAGCATTGAGGGTCATACCTTTCAGTTGAACAGTGGGCAAGTGCACCGTTATGAACGGAAGCTGGATATGCGAAATGGGATCTTGCATCGGCAGGTAGAATGGGAATCTCCTGCCGGACACAGGGTACAGCTGAACATTCGTCGGATGGTGGCCATGCAGCATAAACATTTAGCGGCCATAGATTACGAGGTTGAGGCATTGAATTTTGAGGGAACCCTAACGTTTACTTCATCGATCGATGGTGAGATCCAAAGACCGGAGGTCACGGATGACCCCCGGCTGGGATCAGGGAGTAAGGAACCCAATTTGCTGCTAGTCGAAACCGGTCATGAGCTCGAGCAGTCCTTTTTGTGGATGAAGCAGAGGACGCGGCATACCGGGTTTGCTCTTTTAACAGGGATAAGTCACAGTCTGAATTGTAGCTCTGGATATGAAAGGCTCATGCAGCTAGAAGATCAGCGATTATCCATGCAATGGGTTGTACCAGTGGTGATGGGGGAAAGGATCTCCCTGACCAAGTACATTTCGTATCACACTTCTAAGGATTATATAGAAGACGAGCTGTTGAGCAGGTGCTTAGAAGTACAACGATTGGCGGAGAATTGTGGATTTGAAGCGCTTGTTCATGAACAACGGGCTTTTCTGGATCATTTCTGGGCACATACCGATGTGGAGATTCAGGGCGATCTTGCGCTTCAACAGGGTATCCGTTTTAATGCTTTTCAGTTGCTGCAATCCGTAGGACGTGACGGGGTTACGAATATTGGGGCCAAGGGCCTGACAGGTGAAGGATACGAAGGTCACTATTTCTGGGATACCGAGATGTATATGATACCCTTTTTTACATTTACACAGCCGGAGATTAGCCGGAAGCTACTCGAGTTTCGTTATGCTACGTTAGATAAGGCACGGGAACGGGCAGCAGTGATGTCTCAGAAGGGAGCACTATATCCTTGGCGCACCATAGATGGGGCTGAGAACTCTTCCTATTTTCCGGCAGGAACGGCACAAATGCATATTAACGCGGATATAGCCTATGCCATTAAACAGTATGTGCGGGCAACTGGCGATTATGAGTTTCTTGTCCTGGAGGGGGCGGAAATGATATTTGAGACCTCCCGCTTTTGGGTGGATCTGGGTCATTTTAATCCGGCCAGGGAGGGTGCGTTCTGTATTGACGCGGTGACGGGTCCCGATGAGTATACAGCTATCGTTAACAATAATGCATACACTAATCTTATGGTAAGGGATCAACTCTATTACGCATATGAGATAGCCAGACTGTTAGGAAAGCAGTATCCGGAGCCTTTTGAACGACTGAAGCGCAAGATTGGTCTGACTGAGGAAGAGCCTGGTGATTGGCTGGTCGCCGCAGAAAAAATGTATATCTCTTTTGATGAGGAGCTTGGCATCTATGCTCAGGATGATACGTTTCTGACTAAGAAGAAGTGGGACTTTGAACATACGCCAGCGGATAAATACCCACTTCTGCTTCATTACCATCCGCTGGTGATTTACCGCCATCAGGTGCTCAAACAGGCAGATCTGGTAATGGCCATGTTTCTGTTAGGTGATCAGTTCAGCTTGGCGGATAAGATCCGGAATTACAATTACTATGAGCCGCTAACGACACATGATTCTTCTTTGTCACCGTGCATTCACAGTATTATTTCTGCTGAGATTGGTGATTTAACGGGGGCATACGCTTACTTTGACCGCACAGTACGGATGGACTTAGATGATATCAACCGCAATGTGAAGGACGGACTGCATACTGCTGCTATGGCAGGATCTTGGCTGTCGATTGTAAATGGATTTGGTGGGATGCGCTTATGTGGCGGTATGCTATCCTTTAATCCTGCCTTGCCAGCACAATGGGACAGCTATCGGTTTAAAATAACAAGCGGTGGGCATTTATTGGATATTTATGTTGATAGTAAGGTAGTGATCTATACACTACTGACAGGTGAAGTGGTTGAAATTCTACATAAAGGGAGCCTGGTGCAGTTAACTGTAAAGAAGCCGGTGTCCCTTTCAAATGTGAAGCAGCTTGAAGCTGTTATTTTCGAGCTGGACGGGATTATTACCGATTCTAGTGAGTATCATTATCTGGCCTGGAAAGCCTTAGCCGATGAGCTGGCGATTTCTTTTGATAGAGAGAAGCATGTACGTCTGAAGGGCCATAGTCGAATGGAATGTTTAGAGATCCTACTGGAGGGAAGCGGCCTGAATTTACCCCAACCGGTAAAAGGAATGCTATGCAATAAGAAGAACGAAATGTACAAGCAGCTGATTCAACAAATGACAGCAGATGATTTGCACCCTGGTATCCATCATCTGCTAACTGATTTGAAAGATAAGCGAATCGCTGTCGGGCTGGCTTCAATCAATGAGAATGCGATGATGATTCTTGAACGCTTGGAGATCGGACACTTCTTTCAGGCGATTGCTGACCCTAAAAACATCCGTATGGGCAAGCCGGATCCGGAAATTTATTTACAAGTCACCGAGATGCTGGGCATATCACCTGACTGCTGCGTAGCTATCGAAGATACAGCGGAGGGGATAGCCGCCATCAAAGCCGCTGGTATGAGGTCCGTTGGAGCCGGAAGTCCATCCTTGAAAGAGATTGCTGAGCTATGGTTTCCTTCTACCGCGGAGTTACATGTAGAGGAATTGGTACAGCTGTACAAATAGTGAAAAGTCGTTCCCTGAAAAGCAGTAAACCTCCCAGTCATGGGAGGTCTACTGCTTTGTTTATTTCAATACTTTCCGGACTAGCTTGATCTTATTCCCATAGGGTGGGTACACAATTCCGAGATCGATTCGTGTGCCTCTCTTGACGATGCTTTTACGGTGGGAAAAGACTTCAAAGCTGTGCTTCCCGTGATAACCGCCGATTCCAGAGTTCCCTACCCCACCAAACGGCAAGCTAGCGTTCGCCACATGCGAGATCGTATCATTGATGCAGCCTCCTCCGAATGAGACTCGGGAAAGCACCTCTTGTTCAACATTTTTATCGGCTGTGAACAGATAAAGTGCAAGCGGTTTTGGATGCTCGTTAATACTCCGGATAGCTTCATCCAATTGATGATATTCCAATATGGGCAGGATCGGACCGAAGATCTCATCTTCCATAGAAGCGTCAGTCCAAGCCGCAGGATAGATTAGTGTAGGTTCAATATAACGTTCTTCTGAAATGACGGTTCCGCCCATAATCACCTTTTTCTGATCCCGTTCAATGAGACTGGTGAGTCTTTGCAGCTGGCGCTTATTTACGATCCGGCCATAATCTGTATTCGGCAACGCATTCTGACCATAGAATTCAGTAATTTGATGTTTGATTTTGGTGATCAATTCATTAGCAATGTCCTTATGAACGAGCAAATAATCGGGGGCGATACAGGTTTGACCGGTATTTAATAATTTTCCCCATACGATTCGCTTCGCTGCAACATCAAGATTGGCTGATGTGTCGACAATGACCGGACTTTTCCCGCCAAGCTCCAAGGTTACAGGCACTAGATTCTTCGCAGCGGCTTCCATCACGATTTTGCCGACCGGAACACTGCCCGTGAAGAAAATATAATCAAACTTGGCATGGATCAGCAGATTGGTGGTCTCTTTCTCCCCCTGAACTACGCGAATATACTGGGGTTCGAAGGTCTCCTGAATGAGCTGCTCTATAACAGCCGTGATAGATGGTGTGCTCTCTGATGGCTTGAGGACAGCGCAGTTTCCAGCGGCAATGGCGCCTATAAGCGGTTCGATCAGCAGCTGAAATGGATAATTAAAAGGACCTATAATGAGCGCGGTACCGTAAGGTTCACTTAAGATATAACTCTTCGCAGGAAATAAATGCAGTGGTGATCTAACCTTTACGGGCTTCGCCCAACGTCTGAGATGCTTCATCATGTAACCTAGGCTGTCCAAGGTGAAGCCAATTTCTGTGGCATAAGCCTCAAACTCACTTTTTCCTAAGTCCTGTTGTAAGGCAGTGATAATTCGACTCTCATATCGTTTAATACTGTCTTTAAGTTTTTGTAACTGACTAAGTCTAAAAGCAATCTCTTTAGTTACACCACGATTAAAAAAATCCTTATGTTCTTCAAGCATCACTTGAATGCTTGCTGTTGTATGTGATGTCATAATACTCCCCTCCTTCATTGTAATAGTTCAAATTATGGGAGCCGATAAAAGGCGAAAGGTTCGCCAAAGCGGAAGGAATCACTTGCCTCATCCAGCTTGCTCGTAGTTTCCTCATTAAGCTGAATGGAGGTACTATGCAAATTCTGCTCCAGCTGCTCTACGCGGGTAGCCCCAACAATAACTGTCGAGACGGCAGGACGATTCATGAGCCAAGCTAAGGAAAGTGCAGTAGAAGAGGTTCCCAGTTCTTCAGCGATCTGCCCCACTTTGTTCCCCAGTTCGATCCGTTCATGATTCAGGAATCTTTTGAAATTAGGATCGGTATCTGCTCTGGACCCTGAAGGTGCAGAACCGCTTGAATTATATTTGCCTGTGAGAATTCCGCCCGCCAGAGGAAAATAAGGAATAATCCCTACACCTTGATCAAGACAAAGGGAGAGAAGCTCATTCTCCGGGGTCCGATCCGCTAAGGAATAGCTGCACTGAATTGAAATATATTTGGCGAAGCTTCGTGCCTCACTAATTCCAATCGCCTTCATTAATTGCCATGCTGTATAGTTGGAAGCCCCGATATAGCGTACTTTGCCCGAAGATACCATATCGTCCAAGGTCCGTAACGTCTCTTCAAGTGGCGTATTGGGATCGAAGGTGTGGATCTGGTATAGATCGACATAGTCCGTTTTTAGGCGGCGAAGACTATCTTCTAGCTCCTGCATCAAATGGCGCCTCGAGGAGCCGCTTCCGTTAGGTCCGTCATTCTTAACTAAGCCTGCTTTAGTGGCGAGAACAGCCTCATGTCTTCTGCTTTCCAAGGCCAAACCGATGATCCGCTCAGATTCGGAGCCGGCGTAAATATTAGCGGTATCGATAAAGTTAATGCCATGATCCAGCGCAGCATGTACAATTTGAATGGAGGTTTCTTGATCCGCCCTTTTACCAAAAGCGTTTGTACCCAGTCCCAATGCGGATACTTGTAATCCGCTATTACCAAGTCTTTTAAAGTTCATTCTCAGCACTCCTCATCATCTATTTTTTTAGGCTTAGTAAAAAGATCCAGAGCTGTCTCTATGAACATCTTTACAGCTATGGAAGTATCGGTAAGCGAGCTGACTGCGATATGTATATCTCTGTAGGCGTCGGGCTGCAGTTCGCGGGTAACTACATTTGGAGGTAAAGCTAACAAAGACAACTCAGACATTACACCCACAGCCAGCCCCTCTTGAACCATATTAAGAGCTGTTGCATAGTTATTAACCACATATTTTACATTCAGATAGCTGCTGCTTCTGCGGAATAAATCTACTACCGGTGGTTCATAGCCTGCTTTACAGATCAGCATAGGCTCACCCGCTAATTCACTCACACCTATAACCGAACGCTCGTGCAAAGGATGATCATCTCTGATAACAGCGTACAGCTTTTCTCTATATAGTGGGATGGTTTCAAAGGCCTCGCTGGGAGCGAGCAATAAGCCAACATCAATTTCTTTGGATTCCAGCCATTCTCTAACTTCGGCGATAGAGCCTTCCTGCAGGCTGATCGTGATATTCGGATATCGTGCAGTGATAGAGCTAATAATCTTCGGCAAAAAATAGGCAGATGCTACAGGAAAAGCCCCAATCCGAATGCTTCCTTTCTCAAGTCCCCTCTCTGCGTAAATCTCCTGATTGACCTTATCGAAGCCCATTAGAATTTCACGAAAGATAACAAGGATGCGCTTGCCAATGTCAGTAAGCATTAGGCCGTTACGCCGATCCCGAAGTAATAGCTTTACATCCAGTTCAGCTTCTAAAGAGGAAATTGCTCGACTGACAGCAGGCTGAGTCATATTCAGTTCTACACCAGCTTTGGTAAAACTACCGCTTTCCGCGATTTTGACGAACAAACGAATTTGAGTATTGTTCATAACAAATATGATATGCCCCTTATGAGTATTATTCATTTCATTTATATTCTTAATTATTGTATCATTTGTGATGAATCTACACCAAGGAGTGAATACATGAATCAGCAGAAGAAAAGCATCATCCTTCTTATATTTTTGGTGATGGTATGGGGCATAAATTGGCCTATATCGAAAATCGCCTTAGACTACGCTCCGCCCTTATTATTTGCAGGTATCCGAACCGTCATCGGCGGATTCATTCTTATTCTAATTGCACTTCCTAAGATGAAGGAGCTCCGCTTCAAGCAGCTATGGCCGATCTATCTGACCTCGGCTATATTAAGTATCGTGTTTTACTATGGATTTCAGACGATTGGCTTGCAGTATGTACCCGCAGGATTATTCTCGTCTATTGTATTTCTGCAGCCGGTCTTGCTGGGCATTTTTTCATGGCTGTGGTTAGGAGAGAGCATGTACGGGCTCAAAATGGCCGGTCTGTTGCTAGGTTTCATCGGAGTAGGCTCCCTCAGTATTGGAGGACTTAACGGAAGCATCTCTATAGGGGGAATTGTGCTTGCTTTAGCCAGTGCTTTGAGCTGGGCATTAGGAACGGTGTATATGAAACGAAATGCTGTGCGCGTGGATATGCTATGGATGACCGCTATGCAAATAACGATCGGTGGTATCATTTTGCTACTCTCGGGATCTGCTACGGAGAAGTGGTCGGATATCACCTGGAGTGGAACGTTTATCGTGGATACCTTATTTATCGCTATTTTTGTGATTGCGCTAGGCTGGCTGATTTATTTCAAGCTGATTAACGAGGGAGAGGCAGGGAAGGTCGGATCATTTACTTTTTTAATTCCACTGATCTCGATAGGTACTAGCGTAGTCTTTTTAAATGAGCAGATTACTTTAAATCTTGTGATTGGTCTACTCCTTATTGTTAGCAGCATTGTTCTGGTGAATGTGAGGATAGGGCGTGCCGCGAAGCAGTCAGTTTAGTTAACTTGTGCAATGGTTGTAGTAATCAGGAACGTAAGAGGGCATTATGTCTAATAGAGCAATAACAAAAGGGACACTCCTGGAGCTTATAGCTTCTGGGAGAGTCCCTTTTTAATAAAACGTAAAGCGCGTGCGGCTTCAGCTGTTGAGGGCCGAGTGGCTACAGCATAAGTAGCAGATTTAGCACGCTCTACTTCCTCCAACACCCGGTTTAAGTGACTGAAGACCGCACCAAGATCACGAATGCTTGATAGCGAACAATTCCCTTGTAGTTCAGAGAAACTGGCCAATTGCAGGTCACGGGCACGCTCTATACAATCGGCAAGAGAACGTTGGCATTCGGCGTCTGATAAGGTTCTGGTTCCATAAAGAGCAATACAATCTGCGGTTGACTCCAGCACATCCTTCATCCAGTCCGAAGAGGCATGATGCGCTGGCAGAAGACGAATATCGTCGGCAATGTCTTTGACGTAGGAATGAATGCTTTTTAGGTGTGAGGTAGCCTGTATGAGCCCCTTCAGTTCACCCCGGCACTGATAATGTGTGAGGGTATAGAACATTTCTTTCTGTTCCCGGCTGCTATTCGACAGGAGTTTACCTGCTTCCTCCAGCAAATTGTCTTTCGGAGAATCGCGTCTTACGCCTACGAGATCTTTTAATGCATCCGCAAGTAGAAGACTTCCTTCGAATGCCAATGCTTTTACCTTGACGAACCTGTTCGGCGGCACGATAATCATATTGATGGCCAGGGCGATTAACACGCCGATAAATGTTTCCCCTATTCTCCAAAGCACGTAGTCATTCTGATAAAAAGTAAGTGCTAGAACGGAAGTAACACCCACCTGTGAAACAGCTTGAATGTTCATCTTACAGGCCGTAGCGATGCCAATCCCGATGAGTAGAATGAGCAGGATAGAAAGCCCGCCTACATCAAAAAACTGGCCAACAATTAGGCTAACGATCCCGCCAAGAATAATGCCGATCAGGCGGTAGATTCCTTTTTCTAGCGATGCTTTAACACTGGCTTGGGTGATGAGGATAGCCGCAAGGGGTGCAAAGTATAAATATTGGCTACCATATATGCTGTGTACGGCCACCCATGAGAGTGAAGCAGCCAGCGTAATTCGTATCATGTAAAGTGAGAAACCATATTTTTCAAGGCGGTCTTGTAACCCCTCGTTCATTATCATTCATCTTCTTTCGGAAAAAAATGAAAAAACTGTCTGGTCTTTCAGTTCGTTTTCATTATAACACCTTGAAAAAGGCTTGGAGGACTGGATATTTTACAAAGTTGTTAAGTTTACGCATTCCTTATCCATGTAAGCTATCGCATATAATGGTACAATCTAATATGCTATATCTATTGGAGTGTCGAATGAGAGGAGGAATTGTCGCTTATTAGCGCTGAGCATGCCCATTCGATTGTTCTCCGCGAGATGCGGGTAAAATAGTATTGTGATACTTTAGGCAGGGAGGTTGTTAGCTATAGCTATTCAGGAAGGCACCATTATTTCATTTGAAGAGGTTACCAAGCAATATGACGACGAAGATCCGGTGTTAAAAGGAGTAAGCTTTGAGATAGAGCGCGGCAAATTCTATACACTACTTGGTCCATCAGGCTGTGGTAAAACGACTATTCTACGATTGATCGCTGGGTTCGCAGAGCCAACAAGCGGGTCTATCTATTTAAACGGTAAAGTGATCAACCACATTCCAGCCAATGAGCGGCAGGTCAATACGGTCTTTCAGGATTACGCACTGTTTCCACACCTGAACGTATTCGAGAATGTGGCTTTCGGACTGCGCATTAAGAAGCTTAAGAAAGACGTCATCACGAAGAAGGTGCAGGAAGCGCTAAGTTTCGTTAACCTTGTGGGCTACGAGCAGCGTGCTATTAACGAAATGTCCGGTGGTCAACGGCAGCGCGTGGCCATTGCTCGTGCGATTGTGAACGAGCCGCAGGTTCTTTTGCTGGACGAGCCGCTATCTGCGCTCGATCTGAAGCTGCGAACAGAGATGCAGTACATACTGCGAGAAATGCAGCAACGGCTTGGCATTACCTTTATTTTTGTTACACATGACCAGGAAGAGGCACTCGCGATGTCCGACTGGATTTTTGTCATGAACAAAGGAAAAATCGAACAAAGCGGCACGCCTAACGATATCTATGATGAGCCAATTAACCGTTTCGTGGCTGATTTTATTGGCGAGTCCAACATTGTTCCGGGTGTAATGATTGAAGACTATCTGGTGGAGTTTAACGGGCGCCGCTTTGAATGTTTTGATGCCGGTCTTAAACCAAACGAATCTGTGGAGATTGTTATACGCCCCGAGGATTTGGAAATTTCAACATTGGAACAGGGTAAGCTACGTGTGCGAGTGGATTCCCAGTTGTTCCGGGGTGTCCATTATGAAATCAGTTGTTATGATGAATCCGGACATGAATGGCTTGTGCATTCTACACGTAAAGCGACTGTAGGCAGTGAAATTGGCCTTTATTTTGATCCGGAAGCGATTCATGTTATGCGTTTTGGTGAAACGGAGGAAGAGTTCGACAAACGTCTGGAAGCTTACGCCGAGGTGGAGAGTCATGAAGAATAAGGGCAGATCGTATTATCTCATCCCTTATTACCTCTGGATCGCCTTGTTTGTAATCGCACCCGTGCTGCTTGTCATCTATTATTCTCTATTTGATCTGGATGGGCATCTTACGCTAGATAACTACGTGAACTTCTTTACACCTGTGTACTTAAAAATGACGCTGACCTCATTCTGGTATGCGTTTTTGATTACAGCATTCTCTTTGCTGGTCGCCTACCCGGCAGCATATCTGTTGACGAGAACGAAGCATAAGCAGCTATGGTTATTGCTGATTATTTTACCAACATGGATTAATTTGCTGCTAAAAACTTACGCTTTTATCGGCATATTTGGTACGTTCGGACCAATCAACAATTTCTTTGATCTGCTTGGAATCGGAGAACAACAAATTTTGTTTACGGGCTTCAGCTTTGTATTTGTATCTGTGTATATCTTTATCCCATTCATGATCTTGCCGATTTACAGCGCTTTGGAGGATCTTAATTTATCCTTGCTGGATGCGGCACGTGATCTGGGTGCTTCAGGCTGGACGACGTTCCGGCGCGTTATTTTTCCATTGACCATTTCGGGTGTACGTTCCGGATGTATGGCGGTATTCATACCAGCGCTGTCCCTGTTTATGATTACTCGTCTGATTGCAGGCAACAGGGTCATTACACTCGGTACTGCGATTGAGCAGCATTTTCTGGTCACACAGGACTGGGGCATGGGCTCCACGGTTGCAGTGTTTCTGATTGCTATTATGGCGCTGTTCATGATTATTACCGGCGGATCGCGGAAAGGGGTGCGGAATGAGAAATAAAAACGGGTTCTCCAATCTGTACCTAGTGCTAGTGTTCGCTGTTCTGTATGCGCCAATCTTCTATTTGATGTACTATTCGTTCAACAGCGGGGGGACGATGCACAAGTTCGAGGGCTTTACGCTGGATTACTACCGTGAGGTCCTTCAGGATACACGTCTGATTATCATCATGATCAACACGCTTGTCATCGCGCTTCTGTCCTCGGCTATCGCCACGCTTATCGCTATTATTGGTGCACTGGCCATTAAGAGTGTACAAAACCGCCGTGCTAAAAATACCTTGTTATCTTTGAACAACGTATTGATCGTTAGTCCGGATGTCATTATCGGTGCATCGTTCCTGATCCTGTTCACCATTGCAGGCATCAAGCTTGGTTTCGTGTCCGTCCTGCTCTCGCATGTCGCGTTCAGTGTACCAATTGCCGTGTTGATGATTCTGCCGCATTTACAGGATATGAGTCCTTCACTAACGGATGCCGCACGTGACCTCGGCGCAAGCCGCAAGGATGTTCTGACTAAGGTTATTCTGCCGATTATCAAACCGGGGATCTTTAGTGGATTCTTCATGGCACTTACGTATTCACTGGATGACTTTGCAGTTACGTTCTTCGTAACGGGTAATGGTTATTCGACGCTATCAGTTGAGATTTATTCCAGAGCCCGGCAAGGGGTGTCACTATCCATTAATGCGTTGTCGACACTGATCTTCCTGTTCACGATATTGCTCGTTGTCGGTTATTACTTCCTGACTCTTAAGAAGAACCGATCCAATACCTCGGAGGCCGTGGCGGAGCCTGTAGCGGAAGCGGGGGTGCCTAGATGAAACAGTTGATTAATGCTTTTTTGGCGATTGTAATCACGGCATTTGCGCTAATGTACTTAGGCTCCTGGATGAACTCAAGGGAGGGCTATTCCGGAGGGAATACACTGACTATCTATAACTGGGGCGACTATGTCGATCCTGATCTGCTCAAGGAATTTGAAAAGGAGACCGGATTAACGGTCATTTATCAAACCTTTGACTCTAATGAAGCCATGCTAACAAAAGTGGAGCAGGGTGGAACTACTTTTGATGTCGTCATTCCTTCGGATTACGCCATCGCCAAGATGAAAGAAGAAAATTTGCTAATACCGCTGGATCATAGCAAGGTTCCGAATCTAAAGAATATTGATCCGCGGTTTATGGATCTTTCCTTCGATCCTGGTAACAAATATTCCGTGCCTTACTTCTGGGGAACTGTCGGGATTATCTTCAACCCTGAAATGACCAAGGGGATGGACTTCACCAGCTGGGATTCCCTCTGGGACAGCAGGCTGAAGAACAACATTTTCTTGGTGGATGGAGCACGCGAAGTAATGGGTATGGCTTTGAACAGCCTACACTATTCCGTTAATGACCGGGATGAAGCTCACCTGCAAGAAGCGCTGACCAAGCTGAATAAGCTATCTCCTAACGTTAAGGCGATTGTCGGAGATGAGATCAAGATGCTGCTTGCCAATGAAGAGGCTGCTGTCGGAATTGTATGGTCCGGCGATGCTTCAGAGATCATGGACGAGAATGATAAGCTTGATTATGTAGTGCCTGAGGAAGGCTCGAACAAGTGGTTCGATAACATGGTCATTCCAAAAACGGCGGATAATGTGGATGGAGCACATAAGTTCATTAACTTCATGCTTCGCCCAGATGTAGCAGCTAAGAATGCAGAATACGTAGGTTATTCCACACCTAACATTCCTGCGCTGGAGCTGCTTCCGAAGGAAACCTCCGAGGATACCCGGTTCTACCCGCCTGCCGAGATTACGGATCGGCTTGAGGTGTATGATAACCTTGGGAAACGGATGCTTGCTCATTACAATGAGCTCTTCCTGAAGTTTAAGATGAATAAGAAGTAAGCTATCTAGACTGAACTAATGTTAAAAACTTAAAGCTGAGTAGTCTCTGCGGAGAATCATTGGACTTCCGGCAGCTGTTGTTTGCAGATTTCTTGATTGGTATCGCTCTTCTCGGTGGAAATCCGCAAACAAAGGCTGTCGCTAACGCTCCTACAGTTCCAATATTCCCCTCCATTCCTAATCGCTTTTTGTTATGTTCGTTGTTCAGCCTATATAGGGGAGGAAAGTAAGTAGAAGAGCGTCTACATACGGATTACCGTGTTAGACGCTCTTTTAATATCTGAAAAGAGGGACGCAATGCCTACTATACTAGTTGCTGACGACGACGCGAACATTCGCGAACTCGTCTGTTTATTTCTACGTAACGACGGATTTGATACAGCCGAAGCTGCAGACGGCAAAGAAGCGTTAGCCGTTTATGCCTCAAAGCAGGTTGATCTTGTTGTACTCGATATCATGATGCCGGTTATGGATGGGTGGACGTTATGCAAAGAGCTACGAAAAGCCAATCCAGATCTTCCCTTACTTATGCTAACTGCCAGAGGTGAAACCTGGGAGAAGGTGAAGGGCTTCGAACTGGGAACAGACGATTATTTGACGAAGCCATTCGATCCGCTGGAGTTGACGGTTCGTGTTAGATCCTTATTGAAGCGATACAAGATTGGTTCCACCCAGACGATCCAGTTCGGCAACGTCGTCCTTGATCGGCAAACCTATAAGGTGATGAGAGGAACAGAGTCATTCACGTTGCCGCTTAAGGAGTTCGAATTGCTGTATAAGCTAGCTGGAACACCCGGGCAAGTCTATACGCGCGAGCAGTTAATCGATCAGATTTGGGGAATTGATTATGCTGGAGATGATCGAACGATAGACGTACATATTAAGCGTCTACGTGAACGATTTGCGTCTGCAACTGATTTTCGAATCGAAACGGTACGGGGGCTTGGCTATCGGTTTGAGGTCTACGAATGATCAAATCCTTATATACACGTGTTGTTCTGACCTTTCTGGTCTCCGTGATTGGAGGGACATTGATTTCTCTATTTGTGACAACTTGGGTATTCCAAGATAAATTAAACGAAAACCTGCGAATTCCTTTACTTCGCTTTGGTCAGGACATCGCCCGGATATACGAAACCTTACCGTTACATGAAGCGGATGCTCTTGTTAGTGGAATGAAGCAGCTGGATTCCTATCATATTCGAATTTACGATAAGAACGGCCATTACCGGTCCTACGGAGAGCTTAATGGAGAGAGCCCTGCTACCGTGACTAGGGAGCAACTAAAGAAAGTATTGGCTGGTGAAGCTGTTCAAGTAAAACCGAGTATAGGTTCTTCCAACCTCTTAGGACTACCTTTGAAAACTGAAATGGGAACGAAGGCGATGTTTGTGGAGCCGCTTGTGCCTCCTACTTTGTCTTCTACGAGGAATCTGCTATTTAATTTTTTGGCGTATTCGTTAATAACGGGAAGCGTATTAATTTTGGTCGCTTCTATGTTCTTAGTGAGACCGATCAAAAGGCTTACAAAGGCAACTAGGCGTATAGCAACTGGGGATTTTAATGTCGAATTGAATATTAAGCAGATGGGTGAGCTAGGTACCTTGGCTAATAGCTTCGAGGAAATGATGCACGATCTTCAGCACCTTGAGCAAATGCGCAGGGAGTTCGTAACGAATGTGTCACATGAGGTTCAGTCTCCGCTCACCTCCATATCTGGTTATGCTATTGCGCTCAAGAAAGTTGCCCTCACAGAGGATGAACGGAATCGTTATCTCGATATTATTATTGCTGAAGCGGAGCGGATGTCCAAGATGAGCGATAGTCTGTTAAAGCTGAGTGTGCTTGAATCACAATCCCAACAACTGCGACTTATCACGTTCAGTCTTGACGAACAGATCAGACGAGTAATTGTGGCGATACAGCCCCAATGGTCGGCGCGCAACATCAGTTTTGAGCTTGATTTGAAACCAGTAGTCGTATGGGCTGACCATGATTTGTTAAGTCAGGTGTGGACGAATCTCCTTGGAAATAGTATCAAATTCTCCAAGGATGACAGTGTGATTAACGTCAGCATCAAACAAGATTTGAACAATGTATCCGTCCGAATATCCGACACTGGCATTGGTATTTCTCCCGAGGACCAAGAGCGTATATTTGAACGCTTCTTTAAGGCTGATCGTTCCCACAGTCGCAAGTATGGTGGTAGCGGGATGGGACTAGCCATTGTTAAACAGATCGTATCGCTTCATAAAGGGGATATCCGAGTGGAAAGCGAACCTGGCCAAGGAACGACCTTCATCGTCACCTTACCAATTATAGCGCCCACAGAATAATTAGCGTTCAAGGATATTTTGCGAGGGGGTGAACGCCCGCCTCATTGTTCATACTACGGTAGCACAGGTAAGATTTCTTGCTTGCGCTGCCGTAGTATTTTTTTGCCTATTCATATTTAGTTCATATTGTGGTCATGAGGAGTACATCATTGTTGGTTAAGATCTCATTAGCGAAACGTTAAGGCGACATAATAAATAGAATAGGACAGGAGAAGATGAGGGTGACACAAACAGAAGTAATAAAAACGGGGAATGAAAAGAAAAAGCATAAAGTACGTAACTTGTTGCTAAAAATATTAGGAGCAATCGTGATTTTGATCGTGCTTTTTCTAGCTGTTGTTTATACAGTTAATGTGATTAGCAACAAATCTGATCAGAAAAAAATACATCAATATGGTCAGTTAGTTCCTGTTGACGGAAAAAGTATGAATGTTTTGATCCAAGGACAAGGGAAGCAGACTATTGTACTTATCCCGGGCTTTGGAACTGGAGCGCCAGCACTTGATTTTAAGCCGTTGATTGATGAGTTATCACCATTTTACAAAGTGGTCGCGGTTGAGCCGTTTGGTTATGGATTAAGTGATGAGACCGATAAGGAACGAACTACAGCGAATATCATAAGTGAGGTTCATGAAGCCGTACAGAATCTAAACATTGACCAATATATTCTAATGGGTCACTCCATTGGAGGTATTTACGGATTGGAATATGCGAAGAAATATCCAAACGAAGTGAGTGCATTTGTAGGGGTTGATAGTAGTGTTCCTGAGCAAGGCGGTATGGATGTTAAATTCCCGATAAAAAAATTAAAGCTGCTCAAAGACTCAGGTATCATTAGATTGGGATTGCAATTAAGCGGTGACCCTTATGATGGACTGCCATTTGATGATGAGACCAAAAAACAAATGAAATTGATATCGCTCAAAAATATGAATAATTCCACTACCTTAAATGAAATGGAACATATATATCCTAACTTTGTCGCAGCCAGAGGGTTGAAATTCGACAAGAATCTTCCCATTATATTCTTTATACAAGCGAATAATACAACCGTGAAAGATTGGATTCCTCTGCATGAAGGGCAAGTTAAGGAATCTGTGCATGGAAAAGTGATGACATTTGAGGGCGGACATTATTTACACCATTCCAGATCTAAGGAAATCGTTGAGAACCTAAATTTGTTCATGGAAGAAGTCAAATAAATAAAAAAACGCTCCGACTTTCCTCCTATAAGGAAAATCGGGGCGTTCTTTGCGCTTAAGTGCTGAGATTATTTGATGCCGATTCTCATCCGATAGCTGACCAGAACCTCTAGGGTGCGTCCTTGAAAATGTTGTTCAACCGCAGCTGTGAAGTCTGCAATGTCCTGATCGAGCAAGGTAGCGTCCTGTTTCAACACGGTTCGTATTCCGCCTTGACTTAGAGCGAGTCCTACATAGCGCTGCGCATCGCAGGATTCAAGATTATGAAATACGATCTCTCTTGCAAAAGAGAAAGCTCCACTAGCCTGAATCCGTGACAAATGCCCTTCTTTGTCCCATTTATGTGCTCTCTCAGCATCAGGTAAGAGTGAGGCGAGCAGTTCCTCGGATTTGGAGATCAGTTGGTTGTAACGTTCTTCTACCTTCTGTTGAAGGGGGAGAGGCCAGTCGCAATCGTAGGCAGCGAAGACACCACCTGTTCTCAAGACCCGGGAGATTTCTCGAAGTGTGCTTTCAGGATCCATCCAGTGGAATGACTGTGAGCAGGTCACTATGTCTACGCTGTCCACTGCAAGTGGAAGCTGGTTAGAATAACCTTGTACAAAAGTGATGGATTGAGGATCTTCTATCCGGCTTAATTTATCGATTGCTTTTCCCAGCATATCTGGATTCGGTTCAATGCCTATTACGTGGTCCGCGACATCCTTCCACAGAAAAGTAGACAAGCCCGTGCCGCAGCCTATATCTGCGACGACTGAAGGTGTGCTGCCTAAGTAGTCGGTCAGCAGCTTGATGATCAGGGGAGGAGCTTCAGGACGGTAGCGGTCATAGTCCGCTTGAAAGCCGAGAAATCGATCGATGTTTTGCTTGCTATTGTTTTCAGGTATCATGTGATCCTCCTTCATAGAATCTATTTATAGGTCTATTGTATAGCCATCGCTCCGCTATGCCAAATAATGGATTGAAGGCAATCGCAACAACTGCTGCTTAGAATAAACAAAATCCCCGGAGGACACCTTATGTGTGTAACCGGGGATTTTAGGCTATGTCTAGTTTTAGAGTGTGTTAAGAATACCTAGTGCATGCTACCGAAGTAATTCTGGGTCGATGGCAGGTACAAGTCCTTCTGCTGCAGCACGATTTAGTAAGGCAGAGATTGCAGCGTAGCCGTCATCGCCTAAGTTCATCGAGAACTCATTCACATAGAGATCAATATGAGATTTTGCCACTTCTGGAGCTAACTCTTGTGCGTGGCTAAGCACATAGTCTCTAGAGTCAGTAGGATGATCCCATGCATATTGAAGAGAGCTGCGAATCGAGCCAGTGATTGCATCGGTATCCAGATCGCGGCGAGCAATGATCGCGCCGAGTGGAATCGGCAGGCCAGTATCGCTTTCCCACCAGCTGCCTAGGTCAGTCAGCATATTAAGACCATAAGATGCGTAAGTAAAGCGGGCTTCGTGAATTACAAGTCCGGCATCGATATGGCCATCACGTACAGCGGGCATGATCTCATCGAAAGGCATGACGACGATTTCACCGATGCCTCCCGTTATATGCTGTGCTGCCCATAATCTGAAAAGTAGATAAGCCGTAGAGCGTTCGCTAGGCACTGCAATCCGGCGTCCAGCTAGCTTTTCGGGACGTTTGATCGCTGTTGGGCCACTTGCGGTAAGGAGCAACGGCCCGCAGCCGCGACCCAGTGCGCCGCCGCATGGCAGCAGTTTGTAACGCTCAAGAACCCATGGTAAGGCGGCATAGGAGATTTTAAGGACTTCAGGGCCTTCTCCATTAGCAGCAAGTGTGTTGGTAATATCAATGTCGGCATAGGTTACATTCAGTTGTGGTGCATTCGGGACAAGCCCGTGTGCCCAGGCATGGAATACAAAGGTATCGTTAGGGCAAGGGGAAAAAGCGATATTAAGCTCAGTTGTCATTACAGCACCTCCAATAGTATAGCGGCTGCCGCCGTTAATGCTTCCATTGCATCGCCGATCTTCCAGGCGGACCGGTCGCGGGGACCGACCGGGTTCGAAATGGCGCGGAGCTCCAGTACCGGGAGCCCCAGCGCCTCAGCGGCCACGGCAACCCCGTGGCCTTCCATCGCCTCCGCGACGGCACCAGGATGCCGCGCGATGAGGGCGGCGGCCGTCTCCGCGGTGCCGGTCGCCGTCGAGACCGTAAGCACGGTCCCCGTGCTTACGGTCAGTCCGGCCGCTGCCAGCGCGGCCGAAACCGCCTGTACCGTGCCGCGGTCAGCCGGCACGGACACGCTGCCGAAGCCAAGCTCGGCAGCGCTGCGGAAGCCCTCCGGCGTCTCGGCCCCGAGGTCGGCGGCTATCATCTCGCTGGCAACGACCAGCGAGCCTAAAGGTGCCACCCCCGGGAACCCGCCGCCGATCCCGGCGCTGATTACGCAGCCGTAAGATCCGGCTGCGAGTGCTGCGGCGGTTCCCGCCGCCGCTGCTGCCGTACCTGCGCCGGCAGCAATCACATGGAACCTGTCGCTGCCTTGCAGGCCGCGCAGGACCGCGTCTCGCTCTGCGGCTACGGCTGTTACGATCAGCACGCGCCGCGCACCAGCATGTTCCTCCACCATCAGGTTGCCTCCTTTGAGAGAAGTGAAATCGCTTACTAAATAGTCATTCGTAAAGACAAGAATACGCCGTTTTAAGGGTCAGGTCAAACTTAGAGTGATTTTCATCACGCTCTTAAAAATTCGTAGAAAGAACATTAATAGCTCGTTAAGCACCTTATGTTATCTTTTTTAAGTGGCGAGGTTGACAAAGGTAGTGTGAGGAAGTATAGTTATCTTAACTTAAAGATATTTAACATAAAGACATTTACTTTAGATTGTACAACATCGCTGTCAAACTGGAGGTGGAATTGATGAGTAATACCGAAGAGAATGTTCGTAATACAGAGAATACTACGGAGATGGATCAGGCGTCTTCTTTAAAGTTATTTGTTGTATTATCTAAGGCTTACAGAAGCTTGATGGATCAAGCTGTGAAGGATATGAAGAGTTACGGGCTGGCGTCTGCCGAATTCATGGTGCTTGAGGTGCTGTATCACCGGACCCGTATTCCACTGCAACAGATCGGGGAGAAGATTCTCGTTACGAGTGGAAGCATCACCTATAATATCGACAAGCTGGAGAAGAAAGGTCTGCTGAAACGTGTGCCGTGTAGCGAGGACAGACGCGTGACCTATGCGGAGATTACGGATGCAGGGCGTGAGCTGTTCGATAAGATTTTCCCGCGTCATGTGGCTTCGATTCATGATCTAATGCATGGACTGGATAAGGAAGAGAAGGGCCAGGCTATCGATTTACTGAAGAAGTTAGGTAAAGGTGTATAGAGCGCTGAAATATCATTAGGAAGAGCGCCTCTATAAGGTTAGAAGCAGTTCGCTGCTTCTTGCCGCTGGTAGACAAAAAAATTTACCATATATCTTAATGTTAAGATAATTAAATCAAAGAAAATTGGAGTGGATTAACAATGATAAGTGTAGGAATATTATTGATGAGATTAGTGATCGGGATTGCGTTTATCGGACATGGCGCACAAAAGCTATTTGGATGGTTTGGCGGATATGGCCCGAAGGGTACAGGCGGCTGGATGGAGTCCATAGGCATTAAACCAGGCGTTACGATGGCGGTATTAGCAGGTATTCTAGAGCTGGCGGGTGGATTTATGTTCGCGGCAGGGCTACTAACTCCTGTTGCAGCAGTGTTAATCGCTGCTACGATGCTTGGAGCCATCATTAAGGTTCATGCGCCAAATGGCTTCTGGTCTACTGCAAACGGTATTGAGTTTCCACTCACAGTACTTGTGGTTGCGGTAGGTATAGCACTTACGGGGCCGGGTTCGATTTCTCTGGATGCCTTGATTTTTAACTAAGAAGGGGGTTTATAATAATGACACTTCAAACTGCAGGAATCCACCATATTACAGCTTTTGTTGGCGATGCTCAGCGTAATGTTGATTTTTACGCCGGTATTCTAGGACTACGGCTGGTGAAGAAAACGATTAATTTTGACGCTCCGGAAGTTTATCATTTATATTTTGGGAACGAACAGGGTGCACCGGGGACGATAATTACATTCTTTCCATCTTCCATGGGGCGTAAAGGTAGAATCGGCGCTGGACAGGTCGGTGTAACCACTTATGCAATACCTGTGGGCTCATTGGCATTCTGGAAACAACGTCTTGCTGCATATCAAATTTCGGTCACCCTCAGCAATAGAATCTCGGAAACCTATCTATCCTTCACTGATTATGACGGTTTACGTATTGACCTTGTGGAACGTGAGGAAGGAGCGCTTAGTAAGTGGTCTTTCGGAGGGGTTCCTACCGAGCATGCGATCAAAGGGTTCGGTGGCGCTGTGCTCTACAGCAATAATCCGCTGCAAACGGCAGAGACGCTTGTCCATACGATGGGAATGGAGCATATCGCGGATGGAGACGGATATAGTCGTTACAGAACCACTGGCGATTTGGGTAATATTATTGATCTGAAGACAACGCCAATCCCGCTAGGTGCAGGAGGTACAGGTACGGTTCACCATATTGCATGGCGTGCAAAAGATGATGCTGAGCAGCTGGAATGGGGGCAACATGTACAGAGCCATGGACATCATCCAACACCGGTTCAAGACCGCCAATACTTCAATGCGATCTATTTCCGTGAAAGAGGGGGGATCCTCTTCGAGATTGCTACAGACCCTCCAGGCTTTGCTCGAGATGAGGCACCGGATGCTCTGGGCGAGAAACTGATGCTGCCTTCTTGGTATGAACCGCATCGTACGGCTATCGAAGAAAATTTAAGTCCTATTCAAATAAGAGAAATTGAGGTGAAGCAGGGATGATTCATGTATTTCATAAAGGTAAGGATATAACGAAGCCCACGCTTGTATTATTCCACGGTACGGGGGGCAATGAGCAAGATTTACTACCGCTTGCGGGGTTATTATCTCCAGATTCATCAGTTCTGGGTATCAGAGGGAATGTTCTAGAGAATGGTATGCCGAGGTTCTTCCGGCGGCTGGCTGAAGGGGTGTTCGATGAAGCCGATCTAATCTTCCGTACTCACGAGATTAAGCAGTTTCTGGACGATGCCGCAGCGCAGTACGGATTTGATGCCAACAATCTGGTAGCCGTGGGTTACTCTAACGGTGCAAACATTGCCGGCAGCTTGCTGTTCCACTATAAGGAGGTTTTCCGCGCCGCAATTCTACTGCATCCGATGGTGCCGCTGCGGAATGTAGAGCTTCCTTCTCTTGAAGGGGTGTCTATCTTCATTGGAGCAGGTACAAATGATCCGCTTATCGCTTCTTCGGAGACTGAGGATTTGGAGATTATTTTACAGAAGGCAGGCGCAGAGGTGACAACACACTGGGGCAACCAAGGTCATCGCCTGAGTGTTGCTGAGGCTGAAGCCGCTAGAGATTGGTTGCAAATGCGCAGCACATCTACAAATGCATAAAACAATCAGAATAACCGCCGGAAGGCGGTTATTTTTGTTACACAGGCGCTAGCAGCCCTCCATAAAAGGATTGATCAATTCACTTCCTTTACGTTAGTATGAAGAATACAAAAAAAGGCCTATGGGTTGCTTTAGAAAGGTTGAAGTAAGGATTATGATTGGAATGCAAAATGGTAATAAGCTTGCCGCAGGTGGACCCTCACGGAAGCAGAGATTACAGCTGGCTGTGATTCTCGGTTCCATTACAACGATCGGCCCGTTGTCGATTGATATGTATTTGCCTGCACTGCCTACGCTTGTCGCGGATTTCGGTACGACTGCTGCTTTAGTACAGCTTAGTCTGACCTTCTTTTTGCTTGGACTAGCTTCAGGACAGTTGGTCGCTGGACCGCTGAGTGATGTGTATGGCCGTCGCCGTCCGCTGCTTATAGGAATGTTCATCTATGCCATATCATCAGTGCTGTGTGCTTTTAGTCCGTCGATTGGACTGCTGGTTGCTTTACGGTTTATTCAGGGGCTTGCTGGTTCAGTAGGCGTGGTTGTCTCTAGAGCGGCTGTTCGTGATTTATATAGTGGCTCTGAACTCACGAAGTTCTTCTCACTATTGATGATTGTGAATGGTCTCGGACCGATTTTGGCTCCGGTTATTGGGGGCCAACTGTTAAGAGTAACTACATGGCAGGGGATATTCTTAGTTTTATTTGCTGCCGGAATTATTTTTTGTCTAACCATTTTATTGCGCTTGCCAGAGACACTGCCGAAGGAGCGACGCTCTAAGAGTGGACTGAAGGGGACACTGCTTACCTTCCGGGTATTGCTTGGCAATCGTAAGTTTATGGGCTATGCCTTGTCGCAAGGTTTTGTTACGGCATCCATGTTTGCTTATATCTCAGGTTCTTCTTTTGTATTGCAAAATATTTTTGCGGTTACACCGCAGGTATACAGTCTGATCTTTGCTGTGAATGGGATTGGAATTATTATTACAGGCCAAATTGCCGGCAGACTTGCTGGCAAGGTAAGTGAGACTAAATTGCTATTTAGCGGACTATTGCTCTGTACGACGGGAGGCCTCTTACTACTGCTGACGATTCTGGTAGGAGGAGGGCTGATCCCTATTCTGATCTGTTTATTTGCAGTTGTCTCCAGTGTGGGGATTGTCGGAGCGACCAGCTTCTCATTGGCGATGCAAGATCAAGGAGAAGCGGCAGGCAGTGCCTCGGCGTTAATCGGATTAATTCCTCTGCTGCTAGGTAGCTGTGTGGCGCCACTTGTTGGTCTTGGGGGAGTTGAATCAGCACTTCCGATGGCGATTGTAATAGCAGGGACCGGACTTCTCTCGATTCTTTCTTATATGCTGCTTGTTAGACGAGGAAAAGCAAGCGCCTAGCAGCCCATCCTTACAACCAGCAAGTAGTATTTTCAGCAAACTTTCAGCGGGTCTTAACGTTCCTTACTTGCAAAAGGATTATATTGGAGGTAAGGAAGGGAGGGATAACCATGAGTATATCAGCAGTCTCAGGTTCCACATCGTATACTACCTCGACATCTAGCACTACAGATACCAGTACGCTTGAGAAACAAAAAGCGAAGCTAGAAGCTGAACTGGACAAGATTAATACCAGCGCAGACGATGACAAGACCAAGGAAACGAAAACGAAGCAAATTGAACAACAGATTAAGACCATCGAGGCACAAATCTCGCAGAAGTCTCAGAGCAGTGCTTCCTCCGCTAACAGTGTTGTAGAGGCACCTGCCAAACCTGCGAACAATAAGCCTGCTGCAGCAAGTCCGCAAGAGATAGCTACCGCAACAACGGATAGCAAAGGCAGATTTGATATCCGTGTATAACCTATTGTAAACCGCATTACATAATAAAAAGGGCATCCTTTGCCGTGAGGGATGTCCTTTTTGTTATGTATTTTTAGGTTTAAACTTTAATTTACATGTTCTTTTAACGCATTGTTTGCCAATACTGACAAAGCACCCTTAAGTAAAGTTCCGTCATAATAACCTGTCCATCTTCGTAATATATTTATTATGATTACTCCACTTTTCCCATAAATTCTTTAATTATTGCAGGGGTAAAGGCACTGTTGGCAGTCTAATGGATTAGGTGTTGATTATCACGGGTCTTCTATTCCAAGTATTGCTATAATGAATTAGTTGTAAAAATTGTCTAGCACAACATGTGTCAGCGGTAAAGGCAGGTGGGCTCATGCATTCTAAGCAACAGACATTAGAAAGATTCAAAATTGTAAGGCTAATCCTATCTATCTATCGGATCAGGGCGGTCAGAGCTCTTTTTCCAGTCGCTATTATTGCGTTCGTATACTGGGAGGGGCAACATGAGCTGAAGCAGGTTCACTTAGGGCTTATTATGCGTGAACTTAGGCGCGTGCCCACGTCCGCTATTTTTCAAATGGTCGGTTTTGCCCTTCTGGCAGTAGCTGTAATGAGTGCCTATGACTATTTGATTCGGGCACATTTCCGTTTAAAAGTAGGGCTATGGAGTACGTTTCGGTATGCATGGATTGCTAATACATTTAATAATTTGATTGGCTTTGCGGGTCTGGCTGGAGTGGGTTTAAGGACGCTGCTGTATAAAAAAAGTGGAGTGCCAACCTCTGTGCTAACCCCGGCCATCGTATTTCTATCCCCACTTATGATTACTGGGTTATCCTTGCTTTCATGGGCTAATATCTTTGGCTTACTCCCGGCAACGGCTTTGCTGGAAGAACATCGCTGGCTCGTATTCGCAGTATGGGGGATGGCGCTTTATTTGCCGATATTTGTGTTTGTACAGCGCTCAGCACTTTATGCAAAGTGGATTAACCGTGGAGAAGGCAGAACACCATGGTTTACAGTCGTGGCTTCTGTGGGTGCTTCCTTTTTGGAATGGAGCTTTGCAGGCGTGACTTTCTGGACCATCAGCAGCCATCTTTTGGACGAGGTCCATTTCATAGCTATCTTTGGTGTGTTTACGATTGCCGCCATTGCAGGCATATTGAGTATGGCCCCCGGCGGTATCGGTGCATTTGATCTTATCGCCTTGCTTGGACTTACACAGCTTGGATACCAGAGCGATAAGGCGATGGCGGTACTTGTTATCTTTAGATTGTTTTATTATGTCATTCCTTGGTTGATTGGATTGGTGCTGGCTGCACTGGAAATTGGTTTGCAAGGAAAAAAGGGTCTAGATCGTTCAGCTCCAGGGTTCGAACCCTCTCTTAATCTATGGCAAAAGATTTGGGGGTGGCCGGGTCAGTATTCCTTTCTGAGCGATCTAGGGGTGTGGGCTCTCGGTAAATTAGTATTAGCAAGCGGTCTGATTCTCTTGTTATCTACTGCAACGCCGGGGTTGTTGTATAGGTTGAAGATTACAGAGGAGATATTGTCCTTTCCAGTGATGCAATTGTCGCATCATCTGTCTGTACTTATTGGTTTCATGCTAATTATATTGTCACGGGGGATTACGTTGCGAGTGCATAATGCATATGTATGGACTAGCATACTTCTGTTCACTGGATCGGTGTTTGCTGTGGCTAAGGGGTTTGATTATGAAGAGGCACTTTTTCTGCTTCTGGTAGCTCTCATCCTGTGGGTATCCAGATCTCGGTTTTATCGAATCAGTGCCCAAGTCAGTAAACAGAGCACGATCTGGTGGTTTGCCCTAACGTCTGTTATCGCGCTTACTTATTATTTGATGGGCAGTTATGTACATCGTGGATTTCTGAAGCATCTGCCTCCCGGAGTGCAGCCTGAATGGCTTCAGCGGCATAGTCATGTCGCCTTTACGGCAATCGGAGGGCTAGCCTTCTCCTGGATCATTCTCACTATGCTGGTAACCCTTCGGCCGCATCATAAGGCGGAGGAGCTTTTCGGTGCTTTTGATATAGCCAAGCTGAAGCGCTTTTTAGAGGGCGTTCAAGGCAATGCCTTGACCCATATGCTGTTTTTAGGGGATAAAAGCTTCTTCTGGGCGCAGAATGACAAGGTGCTTCTTGCGTTTTCCAGAGTCAGAGACAAGCTCGTTGTCCTAGGTGATCCGCTAGGTGAGAAAAGCTTAATGAACGAAGCTATCAATGAATTCAGACAAGCTGCGGATAAATTTGGGCTGGTTGTCGTTTTCTATCAAGCTACGCCTGCCTTCTTATCCATCTATCATGAGCAGGGCTATCGCTTCTTCAAGCTGGGTGAAGAGGCATTGGTAACGCTCAATACCTTTACGCTAAGTGGCAAAAAGAATAGTGATTTGCGCAGTGTAAGCAATCGTTTTGAACGGGAAGGTTATGCTTTTGAAATTGCAACTGCACCACATGCTGAAAATTTACTGCGAGAGCTGCGGTCGGTTTCGGATGAATGGTTGAGCAGGCGAGTCGAAAAAGGATATTCGCTGGGATGGTTCAAGGAAGATTATCTACAGCTAGCGCCCATTGCGATCCTGCGGAACAGCGAAGGGTTGGTACTGGCTTTTGCTTCGATTGCACCGGGGTATGACCGGGGAGAGACCCTGTCTATTGATTTAATGCGCCATCGAAAGGGCGCACCGAATGGTACGATGGATTATTTATTCATTCGTTTGCTGGAATGGGCGAAGTCGGAGGGGTATCACCGCTTTAATCTTGGCAATGCTCCACTATCCAGTGTGGGTCAGAATGCCGGAGCACTACGAGAGGAAAAACTGGCTCATCTCGTGTTTAAAAGAGGTGGACACTGGTACGGCTTTGCCGGACTGCGTCGCTATAAAGAAAAGTTCAGCCCGGAGTGGGAGCCGCGTTACTTGGCCTATCCAGCTTCCGTAACGTTGCCCATCCTTACACTGGATCTGGTAAGGCTAGTATCCCGTCATCCAGAAAATACTCCAAACAACAACTAAAATAGGGTGTTCATCGCTGAAAAATGGCGATGAGCACCCTATTTATATACAACATAATTACTTTTTGTCAGTCCCTGCATCGGGTAGCGCCCAAACAGATACGCTGCCGCCGTTGACCGGGAAGGTCGCCCAGCCATCTTTTTCAATCGTTATAGTCGCCTTGTGATTATGGGTGAAATCCACCCATGCTTCACCAGCGCGTTTTTCCCCTACGAACATTCTTTTTTGGCCGTTTTCACCATTACTAATCACAACCGCACAACCGGAGCGCTCGATGTCTTTCACGCCGAGCCGCGTCCAGCCAATCGTGTTGGGATGATCGAAATAATCCTTCTGTTCACCATAAGCCTTGTGATAGCGGGTGTATAATAGCGGATCAATGGCATCTTTTTTACCTGGTACAGGTGTAGGACCTTCAATTCCATAATAATCGCCATAAAACACAACCGGATATCCATCGCGTCGCAGTAGGATAAGTGCATAAGCACTTTGCTTAAACCAATCATCTACCCAAGATTCCAGAGCTTCATGGGGTTGAGAATCATGATTATCAACGAACGTTACAGCATTGGTAGGATGGGTCTGCACCAGTGTGTCGTCGAGGATTTTAGTTAAATCAAAGTTTCTACCCCCCAAGGAAGCTGAATGCAGCTTGTAGTGAAGGGAGACATCGAAGAGGTCGATCTTATAATCCACGGTATTTAGAAATTGTCGGCAGGATTCTAAATCCGAATTCCAGAACTCACCCACGATATAGAAATCCTTCTCACATTTATTAAACATTTCTACCGCGAATTCTTTTACAAACTCATGGTTAATATGCTTGATGGCATCTAAGCGAAAGCCGCTGCAGTGGAGCGTGTCCACCAGCCATTTTCCCCATTGGATCATTTCCTTTTTGACCTCTGGATGACTGTAATCAATATTTGCAAACATTAGATAATCGTAGTTGCCGAACTCGTCGTCCACATTCTGGTTCCATGTTTTGTTCTCGCCTACGATACGAAATACTCCTGTTCGCCCCGATTTAGCATCAAAGTCAGTGCCGTTGAAATGATTGTGATTCCACTTAAAGGAAGAGTGTTCATTCCCGCGGCCGGGGAAAGTAAACTTAGTCCAGCCCTCAATCTCGAAAGGCTTGGAGATTTCTTTCATCCGGTCATTAGGGTCGACCTCGATAACCTGAAAGATTTCCTTTTCATCCGCGCCTGCCTTATGATTCATGACTAAATCAACGTACACCGCGATGCCATTTTTTTGACATTCCGAAATGGCGTCGATCAGTGCTTGCTTGGTGCCATATTTGGTGCGTACCGTACCTTTTTGGTCATATTCGCCCAGATCGTATAGATCATACACGCCATAGCCTGTATCGTCAGCGGAGACGGCCTTTGTCGCAGGAGGTACCCAAACAGAATCAATGCCTACGGCCTTTAGCGCGGGAGCTGTTTCTTTTAAGCGATCCCAGTGTTTGCCGTCCGCAGCAACATGCCATTCAAAAAATTGCATCATTGTATGGTTCCTCATTATTTCTTGCGCCTCCCATATCCATAAAGCGAATTTTTCCTACACTCTGATTAAATTTTCAGATAACTCCTATTAAACCTAAAAACAGACTATGAAAAATAAGGACGGTTGAGGAATGCGCTATTAGGGACAAGAATGCATTTATATAGGTTTGAAAAGGGTGATTTCTGACCTCTGGGAGAGGTGAACAGCGTTTCGTCCGTTTCTTTTCGAACTGTACAGGGCATGATCAGCCTCTGAGAGCAGCTCTTCTAGAGTGGCTTCAAGACTTAGGGCTTCTACTACTCCGAAGCTGGCGGTCACGTTAATGGGCCCGATAAGCGTATACAAGACGCTTTGTTCAATATCGGCACGGATAGTTTCACAGAGCCCTGCAGCTTGCTTCAACGACGTATCTGGTAGACAGATCACGAATTCCTCGCCGCCATAACGACCGAAGAGATCTCCTTCTCGTAAATGTCTGCTGCACACCTGAACAATATGCTGGAGAGCTTGATCTCCATATTGATGCCCGTAGCGGTCATTAATGCTCTTGAAGAAGTCTACATCCAGTAAAATCATGGAGAATGAACTGCGCAGGCTGGCGGACTGTGTAAGCAGCGCTCGACTGAGCTCCAAAAAATAGGTGCGGTTATATATCCCCGTTAAGCTGTCCATCGTAGCCAATTGACGCAGTTTGTCCCGAAGCAGTATTTGTTCAGTCACGTCGATCAGCATAATCATCTGGCCCGCGATGTTTCCCCCTTGTTTTTGTACTGGAGAGGAGCGGATTTGATAATAACAGATTTCACCAGCTTTGTTCCAAGCCACTTCCCGTTCTTCGCGCAACAGCGGCTCGGCATCCATTACATAGGACAAGGCGTCTTTGCCTGCGTTAAGAAACAGCTGCGCTAAGGGTCTGCCAATCGATGAGGAGTTCAGCCCCTCTATCATATCCGCGGCTGCACGATTGTAATCGACTAGCATGTCCGAGCGGTCGGTGACAAGTACGCCTTCTCGCATGCTTTCGAACAGATTCTCACGAGCAATAGGTGCGGCAGTTAACATTCCCCGGGATAAAATAGCCCAAATATATAGACATGAAGTCAAGCTCATAATGATGGGGACCGGGTCCATACCGTAAGGCGTTAAGCCCATTAGATATAAAAATGAGCCAAGGGTGGGAAGGCTTAGTCCGATGATGATCGTGATGATTTGCCTGCGGTATACTCGCTTCATTCGGTTCCACTGCCAGATCATAAGGCAAATGGCTGCCAGCAGACAGCCAAAAGTAAAGCTGCCGTGAACAATATACCAAGGTCCCATCACTACATCAACAAGTGGGGACGGGGTATTGTCTCGTAAATAAATGGATTTATAGAAGAGATGATGATAATCGTTAGTCCATACCAACAGTGTTGAAATGAACGGAATGATAAATAATGCCACCCGCATGCCTTTTTTAAACAAACCCTCCAGCCCAACGAAATGTATCACCATAATTAGGCTTGCCGGTGCAATAAAGGGCATCCCCAGATACTCTAGCTTAATCCAGAGACTGATTTCCTCCAGTGTTTTTCCTGATAGCTCTAAAGCAAAACCGAAGGTGTAAATAGCAGATGCAAAGGAACTTATAACAAAAGCTCTGATGCCTAAGAAATCGGTTTTTTTATAATAGGCGAAAAGGGCTAGTAGTACGCTCAGCACACCTGATATAGCAACAATAACAATATAATTCGAAATTACAGATCCCATGGGTCTATTGTCACCTACTAAGGAGAGATATTGGATAAATATTACCACATATTTACGGATATAAAAAAATTAGTTCTGATTCGCAACTCGAAAAATGTCTCATAGACAAAATGACGCAAATTCACAGGAGCTATTTTACTAATTGTCTAATGAGAGTGTAGCGAGCAGGGTGTAACATGTTAGTTAATACTACACGACAGAAGAATTAACTCAATTCACTCAATTATGAGTTAGATTAACTAACATTAAATGCAGAGCTTATTTTGATAAGGGGGGCTGAGGATGTCATTACTCGCGACCAATATTCCGGAAATTCAGCTGAAAAATGTTGAAATGCGCTATCGTACAGAAGCTGCAGAAGTGCTTGCGCTGCATCAGGTGAGTCTTGATATTGCCAAGGGGGAGTTCGTCTCACTGCTCGGGCCTTCAGGATGTGGCAAAACAACGCTTTTGAGACTGATGGCAGATCTCATCGTGCCAACGGGCGGGAATATTGTAGTCGCTGGAAAAAGTGCCAGAGAAGCAAGGCTGGCCCAGAAATATGGCATTGTTTTTCAAAGTCCAGTGCTGTATGACTGGCGGAAGGTGAAGCATAACATTACCTTGCCACTGGAACTGATGGGCGTCAAGAAGTCGATCCGAGAGGAAAAGGCGATGGAGCTGCTTGATCTAGTGGGGCTGCAGAGCTTTGCAGATAAATATCCATGGCAGCTAAGTGGAGGGATGCAGCAACGTGTGGCGATTGCCAGGGCGTTGTCGATGGAGCCGGAAATTCTGCTGATGGATGAGCCGTTCTCTGCGCTGGATGAATTTACGCGTGAGCGTCTAAATGAAGAGCTGCTGTCCGTCTGGAGTAAGGTGCAGAACACCATTGTCTTTGTAACGCATAGTATTCCTGAATCTATATTCCTTTCTGACCGGGTGTTTGTTCTTTCCCCGCATCCAGGTCGCTTGTCCGCTGTGGTTGATATTCCTCTGCCACGTCCACGAACGGCGGAAATGAGAAACAGCCCAGCGTTTTTCGAACTGATCGCAAATATTCGCGACAGCTTCGAAGGGGTGTGAGGATGAGAGGGGGCAGTATCTTCATACGAGGTCGCCTGCTGCCGTTGTTTGTCTGGATTGTGGGTCTGCTGCTGCTCTGGGAAGGAACCTCCTGGATGCTGCTCCATGTGGTGGAGACGCCGCTAGCACAGTCCAAACTGCCTTATGTGCATGAGGTGTTAGCCACCTTGTGGCAGTATGGAGGCACACTCTTGAAGGAAGGAGCCGCGACCTTCGGCAATGCGGGTGTTGGTTTCCTGATTGGGGCTGTGGCTGGTGCCTCATTAGCAGTGCTGATGAGCTTATCGAAGACAATAGAGCAGTTAACCTTTCCTTATGCGATTGCCTCACAAATGATTCCGATTCTAGGGCTGGCGCCAATCATCTATGGGATTGTGCGCGATGAACAGACCTCACGGATTATTATTTCGGGCTATATCACCTTTTTCCCGGTGGCATTAAACATGCTACGCGGTTTGCGAAGTGTAGATCCTTCAGCGCTTGAATTAATGCATTCTTACGCAGCGAAGCCGTGGGCAGTCTATTGGAAACTGAGATTTCCAGCAGCTCTGCCTGGTTTGTTCGGGGGACTTAAAATAGCTGCTCCGCTTGCTGTCACTGGTGCTATCCTGGTAGAGCTGATGGGTGCACAGCACGGGATTGGTGTAATCATGCTGCGCAATCTCTACTATGGCAGCTCTCATACCTATATGTTCTGGTCTACGGTGATTGTTGGCGCTTTGTTGGGAATTGCAAGCTATTGGTTGATTAGTCTAATCGAACGTCTGGTAGCGCCGTGGCAGCCTGAATATCGTCCGAAAGGAGGCGGTGGCTAATGGAGACCAACTCTGTTCGGGAGATCCCGTTTATTGGCCCTGTAAGTAATGAAACGGCTGAACCAGCGCGTTGGGGCGGTTCACGAATGCTGAAGAGAATCTTTAACACAAGGGTGTTACTGCCTATGTTAGCGGGTGTGTTGTTCCTTGCCCTATGGGAATTTCAATTTTTTCATAAGATCTTTGATTTGAAAAAATATCAGCTGCCGCTGCCTACAGCCATTGCTGTGACCATGAGAGATAATTTCAGCTTGTTGTTGTCCTATACCGGATACACCCTTACTGAGGCTGTGTTAGGAATGTTGGTTGGTTCTGCGATTGGATTTCTGATTGCCTTAGCCGCTACTGCGTGGCCGCGTTGGGGGAGCGGAAGCTTAACGCTGGTTGCTGCTCTAAATGCTGTGCCCATCGTCGCCCTCGCGCCCATTATGAATCTGTGGTTCGGGGATGGAATAGGCTCGCGAATTGCCATAGTAACGGCGACTACGATGGCGACAATGGCGATCAATGCCTATAAAGGCATGGCGGCGATCGATCCATTGGCTTTGGATCTGATGCATTCCTACGCGGCGGGTAAGCCGGCAGTATTTCGTTATTTGCGAATTCAGAGCAGTCTGCCTTATATATTTACGGCGCTGAAGATTAACGCCACTGCCAGCATGATCGGGGCCATTGTTGGGGAATTCTTTTTCTCCTCCAAAGGGCTTGGGTATCTGCTCTCCAATTCCATAAAGGTCGCCAAAATGCCGCTAGGCTGGTCCTGCATTGTTCTGGCTGCCATTGCAGGTGTACTTTTCTACCTGGTGGTTGAGCGACTGGAGAAAGTATTCATCAAGTGGCATCCTTCGCAGCGTTAACCTAATGATCATTACATCCAGTGATGTGGGAATGGAATAGAGAAACCGCCCGCGGCTGTCTGCATAGCGCGTACCACGATGATTGTCCATACTGTGCTGTCTTACAATATAAGGATCTATAAGTTTCACACTATACATCATTCCTTATATTTCTCGCTTAAGCGCTTATCGTCCTTATAAGGACGCGGAAGGCGTTTATGCTTGGTACAAACTTAAATTACGGTAGGGGGAGTTTCATTGATGAACGGCAAAAAACACAAATTTCGTGGTGGTTTGTTGGCGATCGTGATGATGTTGAGTGTTTCTTTAATGGCGGGTTGCGGGGGCAATAATAATAACCCGGCAGCTGAAGCTACGACTGCTCCTGAAACTTCAGCAGCTCCTGAGGCAAGTGCTGCGGCTGAACCAGCGGCTGATCCGGTAACCGTGAAGCTGCAGCTGAAATGGGTGCCGCAGGCGCAATTCGCCGGGTATTTTGTGGCGCAGGATAAAGGTTATTACAAGGAAGAGGGACTAAATGTAGAGATTTTGCCGGGTGGGCCGGATATTGTTCCAGAACAGCAAGTGGCAGGTGGTTCTGCGGATATTGGTGTTGGTTGGGTAGCCAGTCTACTGCCGAGTCTGGAAGAGGGTATGCCGCTGGTGCAAATCGCGCAAATCTATCAAAAGAGCGGATTGGTCCTAGTCTCCAAAAAATCGGCAGGCATCAATTCCGCAGCCGATCTAAAAGGTAAAAAGGTTGGGAACTGGATGGGTGGCAATGAATTTGAGCTATTAGCCCTGTTTGATAAATATAAATTCGATCCGAACAAGGATCTAAGCTTTACGAAGCAAGGTTTTACGATGGATCAGTTCTTAGGGGATCAGATTGATGCGGCTTCGGCGATGACATATAACGAATATCAGGTTGTACTTGAGTCGGGCATCAAGGCAGAGGATCTGAATGTGATCGATATGAATACAGAAGGTGTAGCGATGCTGGAGGATAACTTGTTTGCCAATAAGGAATGGCTTGCGGAGAACAAGGAGACTGCGGCCAAGTTTGTTCGCGCTTCTTTGAAGGGCTGGAAAGACGCCATTGCCGATCCTGCGGCTGCGGTGGACAGTGTAATGAAGCAAGCGGAAGATGGCAGTACGACTAAAGAGCATCAACTAACGATGATGACCGAGGTTGCCAAGCTGATTCTGCCTGAGGGCTTTGATAGTGCCAAAATGGGATTCACCGATGCAGCAGCGTTCCAGCAAACGGCTGATATTTCGCAAAAGTTCGGTGTTATTAAAGAACCGGCTAAGGTAGATGCAGCTTACACGAACGAAATCGTAGAAATGGCGGCAAAGTAAGAAGTCGAACTTATAGTTATAATAGATGACCGCCCGTTCTGGCGGTCATCTATTATAATCAGCAGTCTATCTGTGCATCTGAAATAGAGAAAGAGGTGCGAGTTATGTCTCTCCTAGTGACACAAGTCGGAAAGGTTAAGAATTATGTGAATGGCGCTTGGGTAGCGTCGTCATCTGGGCAGGAAGAAGAGGTATATAATCCGGCGACTGGTGAAGTAATTGCCTACGTGCCCCTATCAAGCAAAGAAGAATTGGGTAGGGCGGTCGATGCGGCTGCTGTAGCATTTCAATTGTGGAAAAAAGTCGCCGTGCCCCGTCGCGCACGTTATTTCTTTCAATATCAACAGCTGCTGGTAGAGCATTGGCATGAGCTGGCTGAGCTGATTACGCTGGAGAATGGGAAGAGTCTGGAAGAGGCGCAGGGGGAGGTGCAGCGTGGTATTGAGTGTGTGGAATTTGCCGCAGGCATCCCCACATTAATGATGGGCAGCCAGCTTCCTGATATCGCTACCGGAATTGAATCCGGGATGTACCGTTATCCGTTGGGGGTTATTGGGGGGATTGCCCCGTTTAATTTTCCGATGATGGTCCCTTGCTGGATGTTTCCACTCGCCATTGCTTGTGGGAATTCCTTTGTGCTGAAGCCTTCTGAGCGTACGCCACTGCTCGTTAATCGGTTGGCTGAGCTATTTGCCGAAGCGGGTTTTCCGCCAGGTGTGCTGAATGTTGTTCATGGAGCACATGAGGTGGTGAACGGGCTGCTGGAACATGAGGAAGTGAAGGCGATTTCGTTCGTGGGCTCGCAGCCGGTAGCGGAATATGTATACAAGACAGGGACGGCGCAGGGCAAGCGGGTGCAGGCTTTAGCAGGAGCTAAGAATCATTCCATTGTTCTGCCTGACGCGGAGCTGGACAATGCGGTGAAAAATATTATTGCGGCGGCCTTTGGCTCTGCGGGTGAGCGGTGTATGGCTTGCTCGGTTGTGGTAGTCCATGAGGCCATCGCTGACGAGCTAGTTGATCGCCTGATAGCTGGTGCGGATGAGCTTAAGATTGGTAATGGTGCCGCTGACGGGGTATTTCTGGGTCCGGTCATCCGTCAATCGAATAAGGAGCGTACGCTCGATTACATTGAGACTGGAAAGGCTGAACAAGCCGAGCTTGTGAGAGACGGACGGAAAGATCCGGCTGCGGGCGGTGTGGGTTATTTTATCGGGCCGACGATCTTTGATTATGTACAGCCGGGAATGACCATCTGGAACGATGAAATTTTTGCGCCAGTATTGTCTGTGATTCGTGTGAAAAGTCTGAGTGAAGCGATTGCGGTAACGAATCAGTCCCGATTCGCGAATGGGGCGTGCATTTATACAGATAGCGCAAAGGCGATCCGTGAATTCCGGGAAGAAATTGATGCAGGGATGCTGGGTGTGAATCTGGGCGTGCCTGCACCCATGGCCTTTTTTCCCTTCTCGGGTTATAAGAAATCATTCTATGGAGATCTGCATGCCAATGGGCGAGATGGGGTGGAATTCTATACACGTAAAAAGATGATCACGGCCCGCTATTAGAGAAACTGAGCTACTAGAGAGGAGAAAAACTTATGCAGCGTCTTGGGAATGATAGCGAGCTTGCGTTGAAGAAGGATCAGCAATATTTATGGCACAACATTACGCCTTACAGTGAAAAAAATCCGCCTATGATTGCCGCCTCGGCAAGTGGATCGTGGATTACGGATATACAGGGTAATCGCTTTTTGGATGGAATGTCTGGGTTATGGTGTGTAAACGTGGGATACGGCCGCAAGGAGCTGGCGGAAGCAGCCTACAACCAATTGCTGACGTTGCCTTATTTTCCGCTGACGCAAAGTCACCTCCCGGCGATTGCGCTGGCGGAGAAGCTGAATGAGTGGCTTGGAGACGAATACGTGATTTTCTTTTCCAACAGTGGGTCAGAGGCCAACGAAGCTGCGTTTAAAATAGCCCGCCAGTACCAGCAGCAAATCGGCCAGCATTATCGCCATAAATTTATTGCCCGTTACCGTGGATATCACGGCAGCACGCTTGGTGCGTTATCTGCGACGGGTCAGGCTCAGCGCAAATATAAGTATGAACCGCTGACGGGTGGGTTTCTGCATGTAGCTCCCCCGGACAGCTATCGCCGCCCGGCAGGGATTTCTGTGGAAGAATTCAACCTCCAATGTGCACAGTCAATAGAGGATATGATCCTTTGGGAAGGCGTAGAGACGGTAGCTGCGGTGATTATGGAACCTGTGATTACGGGCGGTGGCGTCATCGTGCCGCATCAAGTCTATCTGAATCGGGTGCAGGAAATCTGCCGCAAACACGGCGTGCTGCTTATTATAGATGAGGTGATTTGTGGATTTGGACGCTCTGGACGTAAGTTTGGTCATCACAACTATCATGTGAAGCCGGACATCGTGACAATGGCTAAAGGATTGACCAGTGCTTATCTTCCCCTGTCCGCCACAGCTGTTCGTAAGGATATCTATGAGGTATTTAAGGACAATAGTGATGATTACGGTCATTTCCGTCATGTGAACACGTTTGGTGGTAATCCAGCTTCGTGTGCACTAGCGTTACGCAATCTGGAAATTATCGAGCAGGAGAAGCTGGTGGAACGTGCAGAGCTTTTGGGCAAAAGACTGAACACTGCATTCACCGAGTTACTGGATCACAAGCTTGTAGGTGATGTCCGCAGCTTTGGCTTGGTGACAGGGATTGAGCTGGTTGAAGACAAGGCCAGTAAGAAACCGGTTGATCTGAGTATTGTGAAAGGCATTATTGCTGAATGCAAATCCAAAGGACTTATTATCGGCAAGAATGGCGATACGGTAGCTGGGTTCAACAATGTGCTTACCTTCGCTCCGCCCTTATCCTCCACAGATGAAGATATAGAGTTTATTATTAATACGTTTAAATCTGTACTGAGCGGGGGCTGGGCAAAGTGATTTTGTCCGGGTATAGGAATTGGTAGGCACGCAGGGCAACCTGAATGGAGATCCGGTTCTCCGGCTGCATGAAGTCTTCGCCCAGCAGTTCTGTTATTTTGTCCAGACGATAATACAGTGACTGTCTAACGATGAACAAATTTCGCGCGGCAATCTGTTTGGAACCATCATGGTCAAGGTAGACTCGCAGTGTGAGAAGCAGCTCGGAGCCCTTAGTTTGATCGTGGTCGATTAATGGACCAAGATAGCTGCGAATGAAGTTCTGCAACGTTTTCCCGTCATTTAAGCTAAGTAGTAATTGAAAAACGCCAAGCTCATCGTAAAACAGCAGTGACTTCTGATAACAGGAGTATAACGATAAGGCTTGCAGGGCTTCTTGATAACCAGAATTGGCCCGTTTTAGACGCTTATGCGATTTACTGACTCCGATAACCAGCTGCAAATCTTTGAGCTTCTCATCAGAGCGGATATGCTGAAGGGCCTCGAGTGCTTGCTGAAGCCGCATTTTGCCGGGCATTTTTGATTGAATGTCGAGTGCGATGACGGTGAGGCGATTGTTCTTGAGTGTGATCAGCGGACGTAGGGAATGTTTCTCGAAGATGGAACGCAGGGTGAGCGAAAGATGGAAGGTGATAGATTCCCATTCGTTCTCCGAGCTGTTCCATTTTACATCTCTGGGGTTCTTGATCTCTATAAGGCATACACGGTAAGGGAGTTCGTTGACCACGTTGAAATTGGAACCAATCAGACCTTTTAAGCGGTTGTCATCCTCCATGCGACCATTGATCAGCTCATCGACCCAAAGATTTTCTGAAAAAAGCTTGCGCTCTTCCATATAACGGGTTCGTAGTAGCTCCTGAGCAATGGACAGTGAGGCAGAATCCAGCAGCAGACAGTCGAATTCTTGTGGCTTATGATTGCAGACCATCAAGATATAAGCCCAGGTCTGATCCAATGCGCCTACAGGTTTTATTGCAATAGTCTTTTGTCCATATTCTCGGATATATGGCGCAGCGTCAGGCTGAACACCTTCCATTTCGTCGCCGAAAGCGGTGAAGAAATTCAGCAGGGGTGTTTGCTCCTCCGGCGAAAGTGCGGGGAAGAACAATGGCTTACCCTGCAGCTGCATATAGATAATTTGTGTGCGTGTGCTTTTACACAATAATTGTAGTACCTTCAAGGTTCCTTGTGAGGTTAAAGTTAGGCGGTGAAATTCACGCGAGATGCTTTCGAGTTCTTGCAGCATCCGGTGATGCCGATTGATGATGATGGAATGAAGGTCTAGGGTGATATCCACGAAGCGAACCGTGCGGGTGAAGATGATCAGCGGGAAGTCATTTGCGTTAGCTAAGTCGATCATCTCTTGTGGGATGGTGCTGAAATACGTACCTAACTCAATACATAAACAAGCGGCATTTTTATCGATTAGGTTCTGCATGAATTCCAAGGAGGCGGGCAGATCGACGCTTGCGCCAATTCCCGTAGTCAGAATCATTTCTTCCCCGTGAATCAGTGTATCGAAAATGGCACTTTCCAGTACATGTACCCAGCGAATGGCACGGCTCAAGCCGCTTTTGCCGCCGATGACTTCGGCCTCTGCGAATAGTGGTCTTGTTAAAGCGTCGCGAATGGTTAATACAAGCTCCCAATCCATAGTTATTCCCCCTCGATCGTCTGTACTCAACCCAGCCATTAACGTCCTGTTATTCTCAGCCTATTCTCACATGTAAAAAATACAGTTTTGAAATTAGACAAAGTGTCTAATGCAACGAAAATTCGAAATGACTATAGTTTGATTAAAGAATGTCAGTATATATAACCTAATCAGGCAGGAAATTGAGAGATAATTTCTATTAATGCTTATATTACTACAATAATCCGAAGATGTAAGCAAAATATTCAGAATAAAATGGAAAATATGTTATGTTATATAACATAAAGATGAGAATTATCCATAAGGAGGAACTAGTGATGGAGCATTCTTCTCCGTTAACAGCATTTACACCAGAGATGTTCATGCGTAACTTTGCCGAGGCTGAGCCGCCTCTGACCTATAAGGGTGCTATGGATGAGGCTAATCGCTGTCTATATTGCTACGATGCCCCTTGCATACAAGCTTGTCCGACCAGCATTAATATCCCCTCCTTTATCAAACGGATTGCGACTGACAATTTGAAGGGCTCGGCACAGACGATTATGGATTCCAATCCTGTGGGTGCCAGCTGTGCCCGCGTTTGTCCTACAGATGAACTATGCGAAGGAGCTTGTGTGTTAAATGATGCCTCGGCGCCGATCCAAATCGGATTGTTACAGCGTTATGCAACAGATTGGGCGATGAACAGCGGAGTTCAATTATTTAAAGCAGGCATTCCTAATGGGAAAAAGGTAGCTGTAATCGGCGGCGGTCCTGCGGGGTTGTCTGCGGCTAGGGAGCTTGCCCGTGAGGGCTTTGCTGTTGTAATTTACGAAGCCAAGGAACTGGCTGGTGGACTGGATACACATGGGATTGTGTCGTTTCGGCTTCCACAGTCAATCTCTCTTTGGGAAGTAGAGCAGGTAGAGAAGCTGGGTGTGGAAATACGTACAGGTGTAAAAGTCGGAGCAGATGTCTCTGTAGAAGAGTTGAAATCGGGCTATGATGCCATCGTCTTGGCAGCAGGCATGGGTTATGTACCTCCGTTAGGAATTGAAGGTGAAAAATTGGCTGGCGTCTATGATGCCATTGCCCTCGTGGAATCCACAAAGACCGCCATTCCTCTGCTAGAGCTGATGGGCCAGCGGGTCGCAGTTATTGGTGCGGGCAATACAGCTATTGATGCGGCTACATGCTCAGTGCGTCTGGGAGCCACAAATGTAAAAATGATCTATAGGCGGACCCGCGAAGAGATGACGGCTTACGATTTTGAATATGAATTTGCGAAGCAGGAGGGTGTGGAGTTTAACTGGCTTACTTTGCCGAAGCGTATCGTGGGTGATGAGCTTGGGAATGTAACCGCACTGGAATGTGTGCAGATGAAGCTGACAGAGGAGCCGGGCAAGGATGGACGCCCAGTGTCTATGCCGATAGAGGGTTCGGAGTTCTTGATTCCGGTAGATGCGGTTGTAATAGCTATTGGTCAAAAGCGTCGCCTAGATCTGATCGATTCTTTAGGTCTTGCGCATGATCGCGGGGTTGTGAGGGTGGAGGAGGCCACCTGTAGAACCTCTGATCCGCAAATTTATGCTGCTGGCGATATCATATTTGGTTCAGGCAAAGGGGAGGCCATGGTAGTATCAGCAGCCCAGCAGGGAAAAGACGCAGCCTATGCAATTGTAAAACAGTTCTTAGGCCTGCAGGAGCCTGCCGTTAAATCTGTGGGCTGAGCTTTGGAATTAAATTGGATTTTATAAGACAGGGAGGGAACATCAATGGCAGATTTAAGTATTGATCTCGCAGGAATCAAATCACCGAATCCATTCTGGCTGGCTTCCGCGCCGCCTACGAATACAGGCTATCAAGTGCAACGGGCCTTTGAAGCAGGATGGGGCGGGGCGGTGTGGAAGACGCTCGGTGATCCGATTATTAATACTTCATCGCGGTTTGCGGCAGTGAACTTCAATGGGCAGCGGGTTGCGGGCTTTAACAATATCGAATTGATCACCGACCGTCCGCTTGAGGTCAATCTGAAGGAAATCTACGAAACGAAGAAAAGATTCCCGAATCATGCGATTATCGCCTCCCTGATGGTAGAACCTTCACAGTATAAATGGCATGAGATTGTTAAGCGGGTAGAAGATGTGGGCGTAGATGGCCTAGAGCTTAACTTTGGCTGTCCGCATGGTATGGCTGAGCGGGGAATGGGCGCTGCTTCGGGGCAGCAACCAGATCTGGTGCAGGCGCAGACCACTTGGGTAAAAGAAGTGGCGACCACCCCGGTGATAGTAAAACTGACACCCAACATTACCGATATCACCGTCGTTGCCCGTCATGCCGTTAAGGGTGGAGCGGATGCGATTAGTATGATCAACACTATCAACAGTCTTGCAGGCGTAGATATTCATAGCTGGAATACGATTCCGAATGTTGGGGGTCAGGGCGCTCATGGCGGTTATTGCGGCCCGGCTGTGAAGCCTATTGCGCTTAGCATGGTGGCTGAGTGTGCTCGTGACCGGGGAGTAGGTATTCCAATCTCCGGCATTGGAGGAATTTCTACCTGGCAGGATGTTGTGGAGTTCATGCTTATGGGCGCTACGGGCATTCAAGTATGTACCGCGGTCATGCATCATGGCTTCCGGATTGTGGAGGAAATGATCGATGGGCTGAATAACTATTTGGATGACAAAGGGCTGGCTTCCGTAACTGAACTAATCGGCAAATCGGTAACCCGATACTCCAATTGGGGCGATCTGGATCTCAACTATAAGGTCGTTGCCCGCATTCATGAGGAGAACTGTATCAACTGCAATAAATGCCATATTGCTTGCGAAGATGCTTCACATCAATGTATTGATATGTTAACTAATGCAGATGGGAAAGCTATTTTACAGGTTCGTGAGGAGGACTGTGTAGGTTGTAATCTTTGTTCTATTGTCTGTCCAGCAGACGGCGCGATCGATATGGTTCCAGTAGACACTGGGGTTGCCCCTCTGACTTGGAATGAGCGTCAGAAGGTGATCGGTAGCTTAAATGGCTCTTATTCAGAAGTGGAGGTGGGATAAGGATGAAGAAGATTATTAAAAATGGCATCATCGTTACCGCAGCAGATACGTATACAGGCGATGTGGCGATTGAAAACGGGGTTATTACAGCGATTGGCCTTCATCTAGAGGTCCCGGGTGCGGAGATTATAGATGCCTCTGGGTGTTATGTTTTTCCTGGAGGCATCGATCCTCATACGCATCTGGATATGCCTTTTGGCGGCACAGTTACAGCCGATGATTTCGAGACGGGAACTATTGCGGCTGCATATGGCGGAACGACCACAGTCATTGATTTTTGCTTAACCACCAAAGGACAACCGCTACAGCAAGCCGTAGATACATGGCATCATAAGTCGCAGGATAAAGCGGTGATTGATTACAGCTTCCACCTGATGGTCTCAGAATTAAACGATAAAGTACTGGGCGAGCTTCCGAAGATTATTGAGAATGAAGGCATTACCTCACTTAAGGTATTTATGGCCTATAAGAACACTTTTCAGGCGGATGACGGTACACTTTTTAAGACACTGCAAGCCGCGAAAAAAGAAGGCGCGCTCGTAATGGTGCATGCGGAGAATGGGGATGTCATTGAATATTTGGTGGAGCAGGCTTTGGCTGCAGGCAACACCGATCCGATCTTTCATGCGCTGACTCGTCCGCCAGAGCTGGAGGGTGAAGCTACGGGGCGTGCGGCTTATTTGACCGAGCTGACGGATTCACAGCTGTATGTTGTACATGTGACCTGTGCAGAAGCTGCTTGGAAGATCGCTGAAGCACGTAAAAAAGGACTGCGTGTTTACGGCGAGACTTGTCCGCAGTATTTAGTTCTGGATCAGACGGCGCTAGAGAAGCCGAATTTCGAAGGTGCCAAATACGTATGGTCTCCGCCGCTGCGTGAGCAGTGGAATCAGGATGTGTTATGGGATGCGCTGTGGAGCGGCAGCTTGCAGACGATTGGCTCGGATCAGTGCTCCTTTGATTTCAAAGGGCAAAAGGATCTGGGACTTGGCGACTTCTCCAAAATCCCGAACGGTGGACCGACCATCGAGGATCGGTTTACGATTCTTTATTCGGAAGGTGTGCAGAAGGGGCGGATCTCGTTAAATAAATTCGTGGATATTATTTCGACCTCCAGTGCCAAGCTGTTTGGATTGTACCCGCAAAAAGGCACAGTAGCAGTAGGCAGCGACGCTGACTTGGTTATTTTTGATCCAGCTGTAGAACGAACACTCTCTGCGGACACGCATCATATGAACGTCGATTATAATGCGTTTGAAGGCTTTGAAGTAAAGGGAGAGCCCGTTTCTGTCCTCAGTAGAGGTGAGTTTGTGATTCGCGACAAGCAATTTGTTGGCAAGGCGGGCTCGGGAAAATATTTAAAACGCAAGCGTTTTGCAGCGGAGGCTCCCCTTCCGTCCAAGGCAGAAATTAGCGGAGGTGTAGTCTAGTGTCTGCTTATGCGGAATATGTCAAAGAACAGCAAGAGATCGACGGGCTGCTCTTTAAAGGATATACCATTGCCAGTATCCAAGAGGACTTGGACGGTGCCCGAATAAAGTTTGTTAGAGGAGAACCTGCCAAAAGCACAATAGAGTTATTGTTGCTGACAGCGGATGCCCGTAAGTACGTGACCACTCTTGTGGTTGCAGGGCAGATGGAGGCAGGTGAGCAGACCGGTTGTTACAGTGGAGAGGTTTGAGGTGTATGAGTTGAAAACCGAGTAGTAAGCTTCTGGATTAGGGAGCTTGGTGCTCGGCTTTTTGTTGTGTCATTGTAAAGCGGGTGCTGAAAAAGTGTTCGTTATTTTGCGTAATTGCTCTGGGAGGACGATTATAGGGAAAATCTCCGTATATTTAGCCGATTACGGTTATGAAATAGATATTAAAGGGAATACCTCCCTATAAATCACTATGATATCCCTGATATTGAACGATTCCGGTAAATAAAAGGGAGCTATTCCCTTTATATTGGTTTTTATCTCTTGTAAGACCTAGATATAGGGAGACTTTCCCTATATCTACTCCTTTATCTAATTTACAGCTTCTGTTCATGCTCCATATACTCATGCCGTAATATGGACATGATATGCAGAGATTCAAAGTGTTCCCCTACTTTTATACAGTCACGTAGAGTACCTTCCAGTGTAAAGCCACAGCTTTCATAGACATGGCGTGCTCTGTGGTTGTGGTCTCTAACATCTAACCATAGGCGATGTGATTCAGTGTGGCGAAAGATCCAGTCGGTCACGAGACAAAGCGACAGCTTACCATACCCAAACCCCTTGGAATGGATGACGATTCTTTTAATACAAACGGTAAGATGAGTGTCTTGAAGTCCTGTAATGATGATATAACCGACTCTTTTTCCTGAACTGTCCCAAACTGTAAGATGTAGAATATTTGGGTCTTGGAGGGCTGCAGCGTGTTCCGCTTTAGTCCATTGACCAATATAGATGCGGTTTAGTTCACTTTGTTCAATGGCTAGAACGAACGCTAAATCCTGCACAGTGGTACGTTGTAAAACCATGGCTTCTGAATGGATGATCATAACCATACGCCCCTGTCTCATATGTACTTTTTATCTATGGTAACTGACGATTTACTCACTGTCATTCATGTAGTAGGAATGCTCGCAACTTCGTGTATAATTGAGACCAGGTGTTAAGAATTCCAATCGGATGAGGAGATCAGCTGGTTATGTACTTTCTTGATATTATGTCTTGGCTGACAGAGGATAATCTGCGGCATCTGCTTGAACAATATCGTTCGTTTGGGCCCTTTCCGGGCATTGCATTGACGTTTATGAAATCATTTATACCACCACTACCAACGATTGCGATAGTAGGGTTAAATGGAGCAGTATATGGGTTATGGTTAGGTTTTTTGTATTCTTGGATCGGCCTGGTTGCGGGCTGTGTGACTACATTTTGGATTATTCGCAAAGTGGCGTCCCATCGTTATCTGCGAAAATGGGCTGAGCGCCCCAAAGTAGCCAAAAGCATGACATGGGTGCGGCAAAGTGGATTCAGCTATGTTTTTCTGCTTAGTATATTTCCGGTAGGGCCCTTCGTTGTAATTAATATGGCTGCTGGTCTGGCTGGTATGAGGTTTCGGTCGTATCTCCTAGCGCTCACTGTAGGGAAAGCGATCATGGTATTTGCGGTTTCATATATTGGAAATGATCTGGAACGGTTCATCCGCCAGCCGTGGGAGATCCTCTATGTGTTGGCATTTATTGGACTGTCACTATGGGGTGTTAAAGCCATCGAGGCGCGATTCGCTAGAACCGTACAGGATGGAAACAAGAGCGCTTAGTATTGCGAATCAACTATTTAAATAGAACGAAGGAGGAAATGAGGATGAAATATCGTAAGCTTGGCAGTACAGGAATGAATGTATCAGTGATCGGCTTGGGCACTTGGCAGTTCGGTGGAGAGTGGGGCAAGGATTTCACTCAGGTTGAAGTTGATGCCATGCTGGATAAGGCAGGAGAGCTGGGTATTAATTTGATTGATACGGCTGAATGTTATGGAGACCACTTATCAGAGAAGTTCATCGGGGGCTATCTGGCTCGCCGGAAACGAGAAGACTGGATTGTGGCTACGAAATTCGGACATCATTTTCAGGGACATTTGCAGAGGGAACAGTTATGGCGTGCTGAGGATGTACTTAAGCAGCTAGATGATTCATTGCGTGCACTCCAGACAGAATACATTGACCTTTATCAATTCCACTCGGGCACAGATGAACAATTCGATAATGACAAGCTGTGGAGTATGCTCGACAGACAGAAGCAGGCAGGAAAAATCCGTCATTTAGGTGTCTCGATAAGTGCATCAGGCTCGGGTGTACATCAGACCTCTGCAGCAGCGGATGTTCAAGCAGAGGCCATACAAGTAGTATATAATCGGCTGGACCGTCAACCTGAGGAAGAGATTCTTCCGCTCTGCATCGAGCATAAATTGGGTGTGTTGGCGCGTGTTCCGTTGGCGAGTGGTTATTTAAGCGGCAAGTATAAGCCGGATGCGGTGTTTGGTCAGGGTGATGTGCGAGCTAATCATAAAGAAGATGTAAGACAAAAACAGCTACGCGCTGTAGCTGAGATTGCAGCGAACGAAGTGCCTTCTGGTCTCGATATGGCGCAGTGGGCTCTGGCGTGGTGCCTTCAGCATTCCGCGGTAACCAGTGTAATTCCAGGTTGTAAAAATGTAGAGCAAGTCATCTCCAACGCCAGTGCTGCTGATCTGGATATGGTGAAGGGTTCCACACAATAAGTTGGGGCCTACACAGAAAAAAGCTCCTTAACCTTCGCCTCGGCTGGATTCTCCTCGTAGATATGGGTCCAACTGTTCGTGGAAGCGTCATAAAAATAGTCCTGTTTCCATTGCTGGAAATGGATTGCGATATTTCGTACAGCGGATACAATTCTCTCTACCTCCTGATTCGTCATAATAGGGTGTAGAGAGATGCGGATCCAACCTGGTCTAAGCGACTGGTCTCCTACAGTAATTGCCTCAGCGATCTGAGAAGATTGCGCCCATCCTAATCCGAGCAGGTAATGCCCATATGGACCCGCACAAGAGCAACCCCCCCGGGCTTGTATACCAAAGCGGTCATTCAATAGTTGAACTGCAAGATTATAATGAATATCACGTAGTGTAAAAGAGACAATGCCATGTCGTTCTGTATGATCTCCAGCTAGCAGCGAGCATTCGGGTATGCTACGGAGCCCGTTCATTAATTGCTGGCATAGCTCATGCTCTCTAATCACCATATATTGACCGTTTCCATTCATCTGGTCCTTTAGCTTCACGCAAAGTGCTGTCCGAAAAGCTTGCAGAAACCCCGGCGTTCCCCCGTCTTCCCGCATCTCTATTTCATTGGTGTAGCGGCGTCCTCCCCAAGGATTGACCCAAGCCACTGTACCTCCACCCGGTTCGTCAGGAATACGTCCATTACTTAGAGCCTTATCAAAAATTAGAACGCCATTCGTGCCCGGTCCACCCAGAAATTTATGCGGAGAAAAAAAGATTGCATCCAGCTTCCCCAGTGGTGAGACAGGATGCATATCGATAGGCTCATAAGGAGCACTGGCGGCAAAATCTACAAAACAAAGGCCTCCGTGACGGTGCATAATCGCGGCAAGCTTCTGGTAGGGAGTCTGAATTCCGGTTACATTGGAGCAAGCCGTAAATGAACCGATTTTCCAGCGGCGATGCTGATACAATTTCAACTGGGCTTCAAGCTGCTGAAGATCTATATTTCCATTTTCTCCGGGAGGAACAGTCACGACGTCACCAATTCCCTCCTGCCAGGGAAGGATATTGGAATGATGCTCCATATGGCTGGTGAAGATCACAGGACGCTCCTCCATCGAATGGGAGCTATAGTCCTGAAGCCATTCAGGGAGCCTTAAGCCCATGATACGCTGGAGCTTGTTTACGGCTCCCGTTGTTCCATTTCCGCAGTAGAGCAGGATGTCCTGGGGGCCAGCATTTACATGCTTTTTAATAATTTGTCGTGCTTCATTATAAGCCAGTGTCATGGTTAATCCGGTCATGTTGGAGTCTGTATGTGGATTACTAACATATGGACCGAAGGCTTCCTGAAGCTTCCGCTCAATCGATTCATATAAGCGTCCGCTTGCAGTCCAATCGGCATACAGCAGTGGCTGTCTACCATAGGGAGTGGTGATCTGATGCCGAATACCAATGGTGTGCTCACGAAAAGTCTCGAAATGGTTTTGTAGTGAAGCGGGCGTCTCTGCAGAAGAGGCGTGGATGATGTTTAGCACGGATTTCCCTCCAGCCCGTACACCGTCTATTCTAAGGTTATAAGTGTGTTATCGGCGTACCAGTAGTTTCTATGCCACCAGTATATGCTTGCTTGGGGAATTGGGTTAAAGCCTAGTTGATTCATTTAAATAAATAATTGAACATCGCTTTCTAGTGCATCTTTTAAATACGACGCAGCATCTATAATCTCGACCTCTGGCAGTAGCTCCTCTGTTTTAAAGCCCATAATCTCGACGGAGAGCTTGCAGGCATAGAACTTGATGTTTTTCTTACGAGCCCCTTTTAGAAAATGGATCAGCTTCGGGGCACCTTGCTCCTCCATCATTTCTTCTAACATCATCCGGCCCAGCCCGCTGAAATTCAAATGGGAGAGTGGCAGCTGGTTAGGACCTTTTGGCGTAATGACATCCATCAGCTTCTCATAAATACTCTTATCCTCTAGCGTCATCTTCTCCGGATCACGTACTAGAAACAAACCCCAGAAAGAGAAAAACATCGTAACCTCTACATCAATATCTCTCGCAGCATTCGCTAGAATCAGTCCTGCCATAGCTTTGTCGTATTCTCCGCTGAACATCAGAAGATTTATTTTTTTACTCACCTGCATAGGCCTCCCGTTACATATTTTGAATTATAAGAAAGTATAAGTTTCACGAAATACGTTATCCTTATAATTCTCGCATAAACGCTTACCGTCCTTAA